>JAGMBW010000180.1 GCA_023129535.1 Desulfobacterales bacterium | reverse complement strand
TTTTCTTGATGGCCGAAAGTCATGTGATAACAAATTGAGCTAAATCGTTAAGAAACAGAGCAAGTTAATCCTTCATCCAAAACCGTTGAATGAGGGCCAGCATAATGGGCAATATTGAATAATTCTCCATTTTTTCTGAGAGGTTTTCCATGGGCTATTCGGCATATTTGAAACCAAGGCAAGAGGCGATTTCTGAAGAGGGAATTGACAGATGTCATTAAGGTTCTGGATGAAATCAATGTTCGGTTTTCGTCTTTAAAATTGTAATATTGGGGCTAATCATGCCAATACATAGTAAAAGACAGGAAGTGATTTTACCATTTCAGGTTTGGAAGGATGTAACAGACGAATTGGAAGCACTTCGAGAGAAGCATCAAATCTTAACAGGCTTGCAACAGTCATGTCGTGATGTCAAAAAACAAAAAAAGAGTGAGGTTAGAGAGCAATCGTTAGAAGGATTTTTAAATGAGTTATAAAATCATTCCAACGGAAACGTTCAAAACCCAGCAAAGCAACCATTACTGATAACGAAATTTTGGGAGCTGTGCGGTTAAGAAAATACCCAAAACTAATCACGAAAACACGAAAGGACGAAAACACGAAATAAGACCTGGAAGTTAAGTTCCTCACGTTCCTTTTCGTGCTTTCGCTCTTTCGTGCTTTCGTGATAGTCCTTTTCTTGCTTCTTTGAAGGATAGATCCAATATCTAACCGCACAGGTCGAAACTTTTTGACCCGGCAGTGATTGGTCATCTGCAGCCAACTGAACTGCCTTCAGAGCTACTGCCCATTGCCACCGAACCTGAGGCACTAACCTGGCTTCACGAAAAAGCACTCCAGCCTTTTCTTGATGAGGTTAGATCCGAGTGGGTAGAAGAAATAGAACGTATGTGGCAACATGTGGAATTCTCGCTTACTGAGCTACTTGTCAAAGAGGATGCGAACATAGGCCGCTTTTCTGAAGAGGCTGAACGCGGTGTGGAAGGCGCAGCAGGGAATTTGAAACAGGCTGAGGATCGTCATGCTGTACTTTTGGCCCGTCGGGAAAGGCGAAGAGAGGAACTGGAGCGCCAAAAGGCCCTTACACTTCAGAAAGTGGAACGAATTACAAGCGCCCTGATTCTCCCACATCCCGACAGAGAAGCGCCCGAGATTCGACGCCTTCGGCCAAATCTTGAGACAGAAGCCACAGCCATGGAAGTCGTAATGGCATTTGAACAAGAACATGGCCGCCAGGTTTTTGACGTCCACGAAAAAAACTTAGGCTATATGTTGTGACAAATTGTGCTGCGGAGGCTACGCTTCAAGAGCCTATCAAAGACCCGGCCCGTCTCGAATGGCACGAAGTGAAAAAGGTGCCCCACTACTGGTTGGAGGTTGACGCTATGACTCGACCAATGCAGGTAAAAGAGGAATCTGCAATTTACGGGGATAAGACATGAGATCGTTTGAGTATGATTATCTGCTTGAAACACCTATAAGCCACTTGCAGGGCATGACCTTGCGGGCACTGGGTGAGTACCGTGGAAGGCAGGTGCTCTATGTTGAGCAGTCGCCTGAGGTTCTTGAGACATTGCGCAAGGTTGCAATGGTTCAGAGCACCGAATCCTCCAACAGAATTGAAGGTATCACAGTTGGTCCGGGCAGAGTAGACCGTATTGTCCTGAAGAAAGACGAACCAAGGGACCGCTCCGAACAGGAAGTGGCAGGGTATCGGGATGTTTTGGCAGACATCCATACGAACCATCGGAGAATGATATTTTCCACGGACTTGATTAGGCGATGGCACAGGGCACTCTACCACTTTACTGGGACGGCAGGAGGGTCGTGGAAAGAGAAGGACAATGCCATCATTGAGGTCGGGACGGATGGGAAACAGTACATTCGTTTCAGGACCGTTTCGGCCATGGCTACCCCTGAATTCATAGAACGGCTGATTGGCCTCTTCAAACTGGCGCTCGACCAGGGAAAAACAGATCCTCTTCTTTTGATCGCCTCCTTTGTTCTTGATTTTGAATGCATTCACCCATTCTGGGACGGAAACGGACGTATTGGAAGACTTCTGACGCTCCTCCTACTTTACCAGAGCGGATATGATGTGGGCAGGTATATCAGTCTTGAGCGGATCGTTGAACAGAGCAAGGAGACTTATTACGAAGCGCTGCAAAAAAGTTCGACCAGATGGCATGAGGCGAATCACGATCTTGGTCCCTGGTGGAACTATTTCCTTGGCATGCTTGTGGCCGCCTACAAGGAGTTCGAGGCAAGAGTCGGGACCATCACTTCTTCTCGTGGGGCCAAACGAAAGATGGTTCAGCGGGCGGTAGACCGTTTACCGGAAAAGTTCAGAATCGAAGACCTGCGGCAAGCCTGCCCTGGAGTGAGCTATCCTACCCTTCAGAGGGCGCTTTCGGATATGCGCAGGGCGGGCAGAGTAGAATGCCTTGGGCGAGGACCTAATGCGGAATGGCAGAAAGTCAGGGGCTGATGCGATAATCATATCAGAAGTGAGTTTTGTGATAAGATTATTGAAGGAAGATTAGCCTTGAGGTGAGGGAGCCAAGGAGATCCTATGGCATGAACAGAGCCTAAAGTCAGCAGGGCGCTGTGGAGGAAAAGAGGCAATATTTCATGAAGTAAGATAAAAAAGGGTACTTTCAACCCAAGAGAATGCGAGTTGCTGGTTGAGTTTGATTTACTTGCTGCGGAGGTATCCTCGCATGTGGCACGGGCAAAGGCCGATCGACTCGATATGTTTTGGATAGCGGTCCGAATCATTAATTAATCATTAAATGGTTTTGGCTAATCATTAAGGCAGTGATGGGGACAAGTGACCGATGGGTTTTTTTTACGATAATCTTCCGATGATTTCGCGGAATCTTCCGATTTGTCCACCAATTGAGTGACGGCGTGACCTGGCGAATGTGAGTCGTTTGCAGCCCCGGTCCAGTATAGATTGATGGAGTACAGGGAAAGGCAGGAACCGAAGGATAGATTGAAACTTTAAATTTTAGCCGTCATCGCCAAGAGCGTGGGGCCTACTATGCGCTCCGAAAAAAGTGGACATTTATCGGACATATCGGACATTCCCTGGGGAAACGGCTCATCCAAAAATCCGTTACCGGTGGGCAATAGGGGAACCCGCCAAACCCGCCACGAACTGGGACGGGGTGAGACACAAACGGCCACAAATCGCCTCACAAAGGCCTCAAAAGCCTCACGGAGTCTCTGTGCAAGGAAGGTGCCGGAAACACACCAAGAATCGGCTCACAAGGAACTCATCCTGCAACAGGAAGTCCTACCACGAAAGGGGATATTATAGGGACAATGGAGACATTTCTCAAATGCGCCATAAATATGCCAATCGTGCCATAAATCGGCTCACAAATGGCTCAAACGGCTTACGACAACCCGACATAACCCGACAAACGGGACAAAGCAGGGCCAAAAGGCATGGGGGCGGAGTGAACGCCTTACAGATGGAATGGGACACTTGGAACATATGGCCTCTCAAACTGGACATAAACTGGACAAACAGGACATGGTGCCTAATGCCCGAGAGACTATGCGTGCCTGATATGGGACATTTATCGGACGTAACTGTTATCACCTGCTTGGCAATTAGTTGGCAATTACTTGGCGATTTTTGGATTAATTAGAAAGGGCACCTTTTTCCGCCCACCTTTGACAAAAGAACAAGTTACCGAACAAGTCGCCGAACAAGTTACCGAACAAGTTGGGAAGATGCTTCGGCAGTTTGGGAATAAACCTGTGTATGGAAAATCCGGTCGTAGTGGAGATTAGCCGTTT
>JAGMBW010000018.1 GCA_023129535.1 Desulfobacterales bacterium | reverse complement strand
CCTCAACCCAACCTACAAAATCTGCCAGCTCAACCGGTTCAACGGGCTCAACGGGCAAACCAACACAGTCTTGCCACTCAAAATTCGGTAACCGTTCACGGATGTTTCTTCTTGTCATTGCGAGGAGCGTAGCGACGAAGCAATCTCCGAGGCGTGAACCATGAGATTGCTTCGCTCCGCTCGCAATGACACAGGGCATGGCGGCCCCTGTGAACGGTTGCAAAATTCCTTTGTTATCGTCTGAATTCTTTGGTATACTATAAAGTGTAAATTGGCGATGTGGGTTGCAATCTAAGAGTGAGGAAGTTTTTCGTGTCATGATCGGAAATTTATTGAAAAAGGTATTTGGGAGCAAAAACGAGCGAGAGCTTAACAAGCTTAAGCCGATCGTTGAACAAATCAATGCCCTGGAGCCGGACATGCAGGCCCTGAGTGATGATCACTTAAGAGCAAAGACCGGGGCCTTCAAGGAGCGGATTGCTCGGGGCGCCACCCTGGATGAACTCCTTCCAGAGGCCTTTGCAGTGGTGCGGGAAGCCTCTGTACGTACGTTAAAAATGCGCCATTTTGACGTTCAACTGATTGGAGGTATTGTGCTCCATCAGGGGAAAATCGCTGAAATGAAAACCGGTGAGGGAAAGACTTTAGCTGCTACGCTCTCAGCCTATCTGAATGCCCTGACCGGCCGGGGCGTGCACGTGGTGACCGTGAATGACTACTTAGCCCGGCGTGACACTGAGTGGATGGGAAGCATCTACTCTTTTCTGGGCCTGTCGGTCGCCACCATTGTCCACGGATTGGACGACTCCCAGCGAAAGGAAGCCTACAACGCTGACATCACATACGGAACTAACAACGAGTTCGGGTTTGACTACCTTCGCGATAACATGAAGTTCACCCTGGAATCAATAGTGCAAAGGGAGCCCCATTATGCCATTGTGGATGAGGTGGACAGTATCCTTATCGATGAGGCCCGGACCCCACTGATTATCTCGGGCCCGGTTGAACAGGCCGGTGACAGGCTGTATGAGGAAGTAAAGCCGCAGGTCATCAGGTTGAAACAACATCAGGACCGCATCATAGGCGCCATGCTGGATAAGGGCTTCAAAGCGCTTGACGAGGAGGGTGAGGCAGATGGCGTCCTTGAGCTTTTGCTGAAGGTCAGACGGGGAGATCCCAAGAATCCGCGCTTTCTCGATTTGATTGCAAAGCGGCCTGCCTTGAAGAAAAAAATCGAAAAACTCGAGGGTCAGCTTTCCACTGAGAAATTGCTTCCCCAACTTGATCAGGACCTCCTTTGCACCGTTGATGAGAATCAAAACCTGGTGGAACTTACAGACAAAGGGCTCAAACTTATCTATGGGGGTCGCGCTGATGATTATATCGTACCCGACCTGGACGAAGAGCTGCAAAAGATCGATGAAGATGAGCGCTTGAGCAGCCTCGAAAAAAAGATACAGCGCCGCAAGGCCGAGACCTTCTATCGTGAAGCTTCCGAGCGGTTTCATGTCACACGTCAGTTGATCAAGGCCTACTGGTTGTTCAGTAAAGACGTGCACTACGTAGTCAAGGACGGGGAAGTGGTTATCGTGGACGAGTTCACCGGGCGCATGATGCCAGGCAGACGCTGGAGCGACGGACTCCATCAGGCGGTTGAGGCCAAAGAGGGGGTGAGAGTGGCTGAGGAGAATCAGACCTTAGCGACCATCACCTTCCAGAATTACTTCAGGATGTACGAGAAATTGGCCGGTATGACCGGCACCGCTGACACCGAGGCTGCGGAATTCAAGAAGATCTACGATCTGGATGTCATCGTCATCCCAACCAACGAACCGATGATTCGGGTGAACTATCCAGATGCTATTTACAAGACTGAAGCAGAAAAATTCAAGGCTGCGGCGGAGGAAATCACAGAACTTCACAAAAAGGGCCAGCCAGTGCTCGTAGGGACGATCTCCATTGACAAGTCGGAAAAGCTGAGCCGGATGCTGATCAAGGCCAGGATCAAGCACGAGGTCTTGAATGCCAAGAATCACGAACGGGAGGCCGAAATTGTGGCCATGGCCGGGCAAAAAGGACACGTGACCATATCCACCAACATGGCTGGCCGCGGTACAGACATCGTCCTTGGGGAAGGGGTCAAGGAGCTCGGAGGTCTTCATATCATCGGAACCGAACGGCATGAAAGTCGGCGTGTTGACAACCAACTGCGGGGCCGGTCTGGACGCCAGGGAGACGAGGGTTCCTCGCGGTTTTATCTCGCCATGGAAGACGATCTTCTGCGGATATTCGGGGGCGACCGTATGTCCTCGATCATGGCGCGGCTCGGCATGGAGGAAGGTGAGCCGATTGAACACGGAATGATCAGCAAAGCCATCGAGAATGCCCAGCGCAAGGTAGAAGCCCACAACTTCGAGATACGCAAACAGCTTATCAAATATGATGATGTGATGAATCAGCAGCGTGAGGTGATCTACAAACAACGCCGCGAGTCCCTGACCGGCAAAAGCCTCAAGCCCGCCATTCAGGAAATGATAAGCGAGTTGTCGGAAAAGATCGCTGACACGTTTGCGGACGAAAAAGTGCTCCCTGAAGAATGGGATTGGAAAGGCGTGAGAGAAGCCGCTCGCCACCAGTTTGGTTTCCATCTCGAGATGGACCGCGATACCCTGGACGGCCTGGGCCGGGATGGGCTTGCTGAGTCGATCCTTGAATCGGCCACGAAGATATATGAAGAAAGAGAGACGAATCTTGGGTCCGATGAGTTTCGACAGTTGGAACAGATGGTAGTGCTCCAGGTCGTGGACAATCTCTGGAAGGAGCATCTTCTTGCCATGGATCACCTGAAAGAAGGGATAGGGCTTCGCGGTTACGCCCAGCAGGACCCGTTGGTGGTTTACAAGAAGGAAGGCTTCGAGATGTTCATGGACATGATTGAACGCATCAAGAAAGAAACAGTGAGGTTTTTGTTTCATATCCAGGTCGCTCGGCCCGAGGAGGTGGCTGCAAAGGAAAAGGCCAGGCAGGATCAGCTTGTCTATTCACACGATGGCGAGGTTGCCAGGCAGCCGGTGCGCCGTTCCAAGAAAAAGGTTGGCCGCAATGCACCCTGCCCCTGCGGGAGTGGAAAGAAGTACAAGAAGTGTTGTGGAAGATAGCAAAAGAGGATTGATCATAACTCTGATTACAGTTTTCACAGGCGTATATAGAGTTTTTGTCCTTTAATAACCTGATACTGGATACTTGATGCTGGATGCTTGATTCAAGAAGGATTAATCCAGTATCAAGAATCCAGTAACCAGCATCTGAACCTATTGCCCATGAGATAAGATTTGGGAAGGTGGCCGATAATGTGATGAAACTGCAAGTTCTCCAGGTTCCAGGATTTGTTGCCGGTGCCGTTGCTGCCGGGTTAAGAAAGGACGGGAAGAGGGATCTGGGCATGATCTTCTCTCAAGTGCCTGCTTGTGTAGCCGGTGTCTTTACGACCAATCAGGTGCAGGCGGCCCCGGTGCTGCTTGACAAACGGCGGATCAAGTCAGGAAGATGTCAGGCCATTGTCGCAAACAGTGGCAATGCCAATGCGTGTAATGGCAAACAAGGAATTCAAGATGCCGAGGCTGTAACACGTGCAGCAGCTACGGCCCTCGGGATACCTGAGGACCTGGTGCTGGTCGCATCCACGGGTGTCATTGGCCAACGCCTGAATGTTTCCGCCATTGAAGCTGCCATGCCGAGCCTTGCCACCCGGCTCAGCCCTACAGGATTGGGTGACCTCGCCCACGCAATCATGACTACCGATACGTTTCCCAAAAGCGTTTCAAAACAGGATCGTGTCGATCATAAGACCTTTACCCTGGCCGGTGTTGCCAAAGGCGCCGGAATGATTATGCCGGATATGGCCACCATGCTCTGTTTTATTTGCACAGACATGGGTGCCAAGCCGCATCTGCTAAGACAGGCCCTAAAAGATGCTGTTGCGACATCCTTTAATGCGATCACAGTAGACGGGGAGACCAGCACCAATGACACAGTTCTTCTCCTTGCCAATGGACTGTCCGGTCTAAACCTCGAAGAGGCTGCATGCGCCGCAGCCTTTCAGAAAGTCTTGAGCGAGGTACTCTTCACACTTGCCTTGCAGATCGTTCGGGACGGCGAGGGGGCCACCAAGCTGGTGGGCATCCTGGTGAAAGGAGCATCAAGTAAGGCTGATGCCACAACAGTGGCTTACACGGTTGCCAACTCCCTTTTGGTGAAGACGGCCCTCTTCGGAGAGGACGCCAACTGGGGCCGCATCATGGTTGCCATAGGTCGGGCTGGTGTACCGATCAATCCGGAAGCAATCGATATCTCTTTTAACGATGTATACATGGTCAAACACGGGCAGGGCTGTGGCCGGCAGGCCGAGGCAGCAGCTACCAGAGTATTGAAGGACGATCGCTTCACGATTACCATTGATCTGAGACTGGGCAGCGAAAGTGCAACCGTCCATACCTGCGATCTTTCCAGTGATTACGTGAGGATCAATGCGGATTACCGCTCATAGGAGGCGTGTCATGCAAGAATACACCATCCATCCACTCGTGGTTGGGGCCAATGAAACAGACCAGGGGATCATGACCTATCTTCGGGATTATGGGCAAAGGATCTGGATTCCCATCTACGTCTTTTATTTAGAGGGTGGTGACAAGAAGATCCTTGTGGACACAGGGCTCGAACAGTTTGTAGTGCCCGATGAGGTAGGGAAGACCTATGGTTTTGATATCCTTCAATTTGAGGATGCTCTGGCTACCGTGGGGCTCAAACCTGAGGACATAGATATTATCATTCATACCCACCTTCACAACGATCATTGCGAAAATGATTACAAATGCCCTCGTGCCAAGGTGTACGTTCAAAAGGCGGAGATGGACTTCTTCAGGAACCCTCACCCGATCGACCACAGGTATTACCCGGATGTGCTGGACGGGGTTGATGTGATTGAGGTGGAAGGGGATGCGAGTATCGTTGACGGGATTGATGTGATCTTTACACCGGGCCACACGGTTGGCGGCCAGTCCGTGGCCATCAATACCTCAAAAGGCAAGGCGATTATCACTGGCTTTTGCTGCAACGACAAGAATTTTCCGGCCACCGGGCCGGCCATTGCGCCAGGGGTGCACATCAACGTCATGGAGGCTTACGACAGTGCCCAAAAGATCAAGGAGATGGCCGACATCCTGATCCCCCTTCACGACCTTTCAATCGGGAGAATGAAAACCATCCCGTACCTAAAGTGATCGGTTCAAGGTTCAGGGTTTAAATGACTTTAGACAGGATTTACAAGATAAACAGGATATTTATTTGCCCCGCCGTTGGCGGGGTAGAAAAATCATGTAAATCCTGTTCATCCTGTCAAAATATCTTTTTAAGGCTATGCCGTGAACGTTGAACCGCTCAACCTATGCCGTAATCAGCAAGTCAGATGAAAGCCGGCGACGAGCTTTTTGCCCTCTTGCAAGAGTCGATTGTACGTATTGCACGCTGATTTGGTTTTCTCCGCCAGGACCTTGATGCCCCGGTTTTCGAACTCAGACTTTACTCTCTTTGATACCCGCATTACGCCATAGGCCCCGGTCCCGAAGATACAAATTTCTGCATCTGCTTTCAAGAGATCGTCAACATCCTCCAGTTCCACGAGGTGGCCTTGGCCACGCCACCAGTCCGGCACCACCCTTTCACCAATCAGCTTGAGGTCGCTCCGGTAGACCTTCCCATCGATTTCAATAGAGCCAAAGCTGTATGATTCAATCTTCATTGTTGGTTACCCGATTGTTGATTGTCGATTGTCGATTGTCGATTGTTGATTTGATTTGTTTTGTTCAATCATCAATCGTCAATCGTCAATCATCAATCCAAAGAGCTCTTACATATTATAAATCTTCTCATCGTAAAGATCGATCCAGTTATTTTTCAAGGCCCTCACGGTTTCCTGGGTCTTGTCAACCTCCAGGATCAGAATCGGATCTCGGGTTTCGAGGCAGGGATAAATGTGGAGAATATTGATCTCTTCAGACTGAAGTATTCTCAAGATTGTGTTCAACCCACCCGGGTGGTCTGGAATTTGGGCCGCAACGACATCCATGGTCTTGACCTTGAAACCGAGGCCGGTCAAAACCGAGATCGCCCCTTCCGGATCGCTGGCAATGAATCGAAGGGTGGTCTTCTTGTTTTCAGTGCCTACCCAGAAGGCACAGACCTTCACATCGTTTTCATAAAGATGGCCAATGATGCGAGAAAGCTCACCTGGCCTGTTCTTGACTCCCAAGACAATTTCCTTGATGGTCATGCCTGCAATTCTCCGTCTACAAATGCCGCCCCTTCCTTGATGGCCAGGGTGTTCATTCTGTGGACCTTTGAGCCCTTTTTCTCAAAGATGCTCTTTGCGCTCTTGATGACAGATTTCAAGGAAACCAAACCCGTTTTCTGCACAAGGGCGCCGATCATAACCATATTTGCACCCCGGGCATTGCCCAGCCTGTCGGCGATGCTGTTAACAGGTATGGCCACCACTTGTATATCGGGGCGTTTGGGCCGCAGTTCCACCATGTCACTGTTCAAAAAGATGGTGCCTCCAGGCTTGATCCTTCCCTCAAACCTCATGAGAGAAGGGGTGTTCATCAATACAGCAAAGTCCGGAAATGATGCGACTGGAGAAGCGATCGGCTCATCGCTTACAGTGATGGTGCAATTGGCGGTTCCGCCGCGCACCTCTGCCCCATAGGAGGGAAGATAGGTCACATGCTTGTCCTCATACATCCCCGATGTTGCCAGCACGTACCCCATCATCAGGACCCCCTGTCCTCCAAAGCCAGAAAATATGGTCTTGGTCATGCCCATTGTATGAAAAAAAACCTTCTATCACGAAAGCACGAAGGTACGAATCGCCCTTTCGTGTTTTCGTGATTATGTCTTTCTTCTTTTTCCTTTCTTCACCTTGTTCACTAAATCTTGAGTGGATGTCGTATCCTTGATTACCCCGAGGGGGTAGCTCTTCACGACCTCTTCTTCGACCCACCTGCACGACTCCACTGGCGAGAGCTTCCAGTTGATGGGGCACGGAGACAATATTTCAACCAGGGCAAATCCCAGGCCATCCATTTGCACCTGAAAAGCCTTCTTGATGGCCTTTTTGGTCTTGATGATATTCTTGGGGGATGTGACGGCCGTCCTTTCAATGTAGACACTCCCGCGTGCCACGGCCAACATCTGACTCAGGTCCAGAGGGAACCCATCCCTGAGGGCCGACCGGCCTCCAGGGGTGGTGGTTGTGATTTGCCCCAGTACGGTCGTGGGTGCCATCTGGCCCCCTGTCATTCCGTAGACTGCGTTGTTTACAAAGATAACGCTCAAACGCTCGCCCCGGTTGGCCGCATGAATGGCTTCAGCCGTGCCGATGGCAGCAAGATCTCCATCTCCCTGATAGGTAAACACGATCAGGTCGGGTCGGACTCGCTTTATCCCCGTAGCCACTGCAACAGCCCGCCCGTGAGGGGCCTCTCCCATGTCCACATCAATGTAATTGTAGGCCAGCACAGCACACCCGGCGGGCGGCACCCCAACGGTCCTGTCACGAATCCCGAATTCATCAATCACTTCAGCTATTAGCCGGTGTATAATACTGTGGCCGCACCCGGGGCAATAGTGAAAAACGTTTTCTTTTAAGGACTGGGGCCTTTTGAATACCTGTTTAGGCATAGTGTTTGTCATTGGTCATTTGTTGAGTAGTTGAGTGGTTGAGTAGTTGAGTAGTTGACCTTGACCCCTGACCCTTGACCCCTGACCCTTACGCCTTGAGCCTCACGCCTCACGCCGGTTTTAGTACCCACTACTCCATTACTCCAACACTCCATTACTCCATCCTGTACATTACCTTTGTGATGGCGTCTGCGATCTCATGAGGTGTGGAAATGATTCCTCCAGGTCTGCCGTGAAAGTGTACCGCAGCCTGCTCGCCCACGCTGATTTTGACATCTTCAACCATCTGGCCGAAGTTCATCTCAAATACAAGCATATGCTTGATGGTCCGAGTCAAGGCCCGGAGTTCTTTTCCGGGAAAGGGCCACAAGGTTATGGGCCGAAAGAGCCCTGCCTTCACCCCAGCCTTTCTCACCCGGTTAACCGCACCCTTGGCAATCCGTGCTGCTGTGCCAAAGGCAACCACAGCAAGAACAGCATCATCGAGAAGATACGACTCATACTGCGTTTCGCGCTCGCATATGGCCGCATACTTCCTGGCCAGCTTCCAGTTGAACTGCTCCATCTTGACAGGGTCCAAAATCAGGGAAGCAATGAGGCGGCTGTCTCGATCTCTGGCACCGTCCAGTACCCAGTCCTTTTTTGGTAATGTAGCCGGATCAATCGGATCCGGAAAGGTTACAGGCTCCATCATCTGACCCATCAGGCCGTCGCCCAGCAAGACAACAGTCATACGATAGGTATCAGCCAAATCAAATGCCTTTATGGTGAGGGTGACCAGTTCCTGGCCTGAGCAAGGGGCAACAACTATGGTTCGATAGCCTCCATGCCCTCCGCCTCTTGTTGCCTGAAAATAGTCCTGCTGGGTGGGGGCAATATTCCCAAGCCCCGGGCCTCCACGCATTGTGTTGACGACCACAGCAGGGAGCTCCATACCGGCCATGTAAGAGATCCCTTCCTGCTTCAGGCTGATTCCGGGGCTGGAAGACGAAGTCATGGCCCGGACGCCAGCCATACTTGCTCCCATAACCATGTTGATCGCAGCCAGTTCGCTTTCGGCCTGAATGAAGGTGGCATCCTCCAGTTTGGCAAACCGCTGAGACATATATTCAGGGACTTCGTTTTGCGGCGTTATGGGGTAGCCTGCATAAAAGCGGCATCCTGCTCGCGTTGCCGCTTCTGCAATAACATGACTCCCCCGCATTAACTGCTTAGTCACGAAACACCTCAATGGCAATGTCCGGGCAAATTATTGCACAGAGCGCGCATCCAGTGCATTTGCGGTTTTTGCTTTTTTCTCTTTCAGTGTACTCGGCTGGATGATAACCCGTGATGTTGAGTTTGCTGCTTGTCCTGATCAAAGCCTTGGGGCACGCCGTAACACAAAGCCCGCACCCCTTGCACAATTCGCTATTGATTCTGATGAACCCCTTCTTCAAAGGTCGATCTCCTGATTACTGCTTAAAACTCGTTTTAATAACGCCGATTCTAATATTTTGTCAAGACCAATTCGGCCCTGTCCCCCGTTTTTCAAAGGGGGGCACATCAAAGTCCCCCTTTATTAAAGGGGGATTTAGGGGGATTTTTATTCTGGTTCCCACGCAGAGCATGGGAACGAGAAAAAGAGATTGCTTTGCTTGGCTCGCAATGAGCATAACCCAAACTTTTTGAGAAGATTTTGTAGGTTGGGTTCCTGCCCGCCATTGCCATGCATGCTGGCATATGAGCTGTACACTGTGCCAGGCGTTGGCAGGTGGGGAGGAACGACACGAAGTGAAGCCTGCGCTAAACCCAA
>JAGMBW010000179.1 GCA_023129535.1 Desulfobacterales bacterium | reverse complement strand
AGATTTCGCATTTAGGGGGTTATGACATATGACCCCCTGGCCCTTCAAGTGATTAGAGTAATCCGTGCCTGCCCTGTAGCTCCGGCAGATGGTACTGGGGTAATCTGCGAAATCTGTGGACTAAAGATGTAGAAGAAAATAAGGTAAAGGCTCATGATGAACGCTGTGGCTGCGGTATGGACACGAAACACATCCAACATATGCCCCAGGCGGATAAAAGGCGCTAATTGGGTGGCCAGCGCAATGAGCGCCAGATCCCAAAAGGCCAGAATCAATTGCTGTAGTCTATAAAATCTAAGCCTCTTTACACCGTGCTACGGGTTATGTGCCACAGGCCATTTTCAAAAGGAAATCATAATTTTTCAAAGGTTATCTTCTCCTGACTATCGCTAAAACAAACTCTAAAGATATCAAAGAAGTCTCTTCTGCCCAAGAGGTTAAACCCGACACCAAGTCGCTCAGAAAAACCTATTTCAGCCATAAATTCAATCTCACCGATACTGACTGCAATCTTAAAAAGATACACAGGAATGTAACTGCCATCTCCCACTACAACCATCGTCCTTTTACCTCGCCTAATTTCTATTCCGAGGCCCTCGGCTTCTTGGAGGCAAAAATGGAATAAGTGGCTCCTGAATCAACAAAGGCCCAAAATTCAAACCACTGCTCTCGACCCTTCAACTTGATAGGAATCATAGGAACCATCATATCTCGATATTTAGTGTAGGTAAACTCTACAACAGACATTCAAAATCCTCCTCTTGTGGGACCCGAAGAACTGAAGGTACGACCTTTGGATACTTAGCCCTGGCGGCATCATCTACCTCCTTAACCGAGTCGCCCACCGCTACCAAGTCTCCACCAGCTACAGAGACGTATTTGCCAGCATACTTATCTACTAATTCGCCGAAGTGCTCATATATCCACTTCTGATCCTCAGTCAACATAATCTTACACCCCCTTAAACGTCGGGCCTATCGATTTTCAGATAACCAGTTTGATCCGCTTGCCCCGGACGGTGTGAGACCTAAGTCTGCAATTCTATACATCCATCTTTTCCCATCGAGCCAAGCGCTATGGCCTATTGCCGATTGCTCTGGGATCACATGCAAAAGCTAAAAAACTAACAACGTGCCCGCATAGACTTTCTGCTAGATTCTATCACCCCTGATAAATAAAGGATTTCAACGAAAATTTACCCAAAACAGCTTTGGGCTGAAATGGGTAAAAAAATAGAAGTTGCTGAGAGGCCCTAATAATTACCCAAAAGTGGTTTGACCGGAAATGAGTAAACCTCCGTCGCTGCTCCTATATGTTCTTTGATCTTTCATTTCTGCGTAATCTGCGGAATCTGCGGAACAAAACAGCCTTGAGCGGAAATAGGTAATACCTCACCCCTTTGTCCTACTGTCAATATACCACTTAACCATCTTCCTCAACCCCTCCTCAATAGTAAAGCGGGGCTGAAATCCGGCTTTTCTTATCTTTTCGGCCTTGTGATGTGTAGTTGTGCAAAATTTCCTTATACGGGCTGTTGATATTGGAAGATTCTTTCCGGTTATACTGATTGCCCAATCAAAAGGCTGGCCGAAATGAACTACCTGGCACCAAGCTAGGACGTATCAAAACCCAAATATTATCAGAACGAAGCAATCTTCGGGAAATTAAACCCAGCAGATTTCGCAAGCGTGATAAGTACTTAGTGTAAAGTGTAATCCGTGTAATCTGCGAAATCTGTGGATTAAAAGGGCTACGGGTAGCGGAATCTTTAGGCGAGGCGGCTCCTTCCCCAGGGCGTCAAATATTATCCCAGTAATTTCCCTGGTGGTAAGGTGAGGGGAATCAGCATAATTGCAATCCGTTGGTATGAGGGAAAGGAATTTACCCAAAAGTGCCTTGAGCGGAAATGGGTAATCTGTAGACCTTCATCTTAAATGGACCACTTTGGGAAAAATTAAACCGTATGAACCCATTTTGCACGCTTTGGCGAGAGTATGACAAGATGATTCTTAAATTGCTCTGAAGAATGGAGACGTAAAAATGGTAGAAGAAGCTTTATAACATTTTTGGATGTTGTAGGATGAATCTTCAGTCGAATTACACCTGGGTGCTTGCTAAGCGGTAGGATTACCCAATCGCCAAAATGTTCATCAAGAGTGACAAGAATTCGATTCTCGGCAATCGCTTTCTGCAATATCTCATAGTCATCTGCTCGGGCCTGTCCGACTTCCGAGACACGCATAACATCGTGGCTTTCATTACCCAAAGCCTGAGCCACATCCAGTCGCAACATTTGATCCAGATAAAGCTTAAGAGGCTCAGGCATAGGCTGCTCTGACGTCTGTGTGATCAAGAGATGACCTGGCGTAAATCAAGGCTGCCTGAATATCTTCCTTCTTCAATTCCGGATAACCGGCAAGTAAAGTATCCCAGGACTCACCTTCTGCTATCTGGTCCAGAATAACAGAGACGGGAATCCGTGTTCCTTTTATCACAGGCCTTCCATTGCAAACTCTTGGATTAAGCTCAATTCGATCCATCAGAATCATCACAAGCCCCCGTTAAGAATTTCTCTTATAATACTTGACCTATGCCATCAGTGTCAATTTCAGATTTCATCTTTCCTATAGGGGTTCATCCTAATCATCCAGTCATCCAGGTTTTTATTATCCATCCATTTCAAAGGAATTCATCATTATTCATCTCCACCAATAAGTAAAAAAGTAAGCAACGTCCCTCATCAAAAGTCGAAAGGGATACCCTTGTTTTCATAAAATGTCCCACGTCAAGGGCTGAATCTTCTTTTCGGATTACACATGAAAAGATACTGATTTACCAATGGACGCCCCCCTTTGTTCCCCTTTGTTCCTCTAACTGATGCAAATATGGCCTCACTGCTTCAATAAGGCCTTTGTGCTTCTCTGTTATAGGGACAGGAGGACTATTGGATATCCGCTATTTCGTATCTCCCATACCCCCTGTCCGTCTAGTTGCCTTCCAAAGCAGGCCGTGCATTTCAGTAATCCAGGGGTGGAAGCCAAGCCACTCCCATATCTTATACCTTATTCTCCCGGGGACAGAAAAGAGCTGAAAATGGGATGTGTAAAACAAGGCCACGTTTTCCCCCATCTTCATCCTCGCACCAGAAAGGGGCTTTTCTTTTGCCTCTGATACCGCGCGTATTACTCTGCCTGTCTTTGCCCATTTCTCAACAAACTCCTCATTCAGCCGAAGGCACTCTTCTTCTTTCTCCTCATTTGACAGGGGAATCACCAGTTCCCTCGCACCACTGCGCTCGGCCAAGCGCTCCATATTTGCAAGGCTGCCTATAACCTTTAACCCTTCCACCGTTTTTTCCACCATGTCGGGCTTGCTACTTAAAAGTCCTTTGATCTCAATTCCCCAAAACGGGTGTTCTCTGATGTCTCTCACACACTTCAGAGCCAGCGAATTCGTTCCAGCTATAAGACACGACCTCAGGCCAATCCCCTTTTGATGGATAACGCCAAGGACCTTAATCATGAAAAATCTGAAAAGGGATAACACCGATAGAGATACTGCCATAAAACAAAAGAATACCGGTCGAGCAGGGTAATTGCCGGTGACGATATAATAAAAAAAGAAGGATAGGACAAATAGCGTGAATAAGCCTGGCACCAACCGGCCTAAGATATAACGGGGAGGCCTGAATCGGTAAGAGTCGTATATCGCATAAAAACTCAAGACAAACGGGGTCGCCGGTAGCATGAACCATAGCATGCGGGCCTGATGGCCAAAGCCGGCAGTTACCTTCTGAGGCCAGAAAGTGGCGGCCAGGAGATAGGAAAACCAGAAAGAAAAAAGCACCAGGAATATGTCAAAAAAAACTATGCCATTGCTAAAAAGCAGCCGTATCAAGGCCTTGGCCCTGATACTTTTCTCCTGTATACCCTCTAGGGTGTCAGAGAAAAGCCACCAGGAGTCTGGTTCTTTTTCTACAAATATATTACACCACCTTGTTCTTATCATGTTAAACCCACATTGATTTATTTTTCCGTCCTCTTTTCTTTTAACTTCTCACTCCGGGTCCCTTCTTCCAATTTGAGGAAATTCCCTAAATACAAATTGCATAGGATTTCCTTTGAGTAGACAAGTTTGATTCTTTCGAGTAATTCATCATTGCTAACATCCTTCAACGCGCCGTACTTCTCTTTGAGCAAGCTCAACGCATTTGCTCTGTCAACTCCACCAGTGGGTATATGCAGGGCCTCCATGAGATTCTGATCAATCTCTTGCCAATCTCGGCTTGGACTCATTATTCTTTTCCAATGCTTGTCAGCAAACCGCCAGGACTCCCCCGACCACCTGTCCTGCCTGATCAGGGTGTCGCCTGATTCCACCGTCGCGTACCGGGGGGCCAGGAGCTGAAAGAACAATGCAGAAAGCACGATACCGATCACCAACCCGATGCCCAAGTATAATTTTTCTCTACTCATGGTTTCCCCGTTATACGTTATTCGTTATTGGTTATTTGTTATTGGCTTTTCTCGCCATGGTCCTTCATTGTCATTGAGCAAACCTAAGCAAATAACATATAACCAATAACTATCCTTTTTCTTACGATTAACAGATAACAAATAACCAATAACAATGCCGTCATTCGTTATTCGTTTTTTTTCTTTTGTTTCGAAAGATAATTTATATAGCCATTGCATTCCGTTATTGGTTATTTGTTATACGTTATTTGTATGGGCACCCTGTTTTTGGCGTGAAAGATAGTTTATATAACCGTTCAGCAAGGCGAGAGCTTTGGAGATAAGGGCTCTTCCTTTTTCATATTGCTTGGAAGTGATATAGCCATCATCCTTTGACGTGATTAATTGATCGATCAGTTCGTAGAGAGAACCACGGCTTTGTCTGCAAAACTGGATATTCTCCTGAAAATGAAACCTACCAAATCCCTCGGCTAAATTGTGCGTCGTGAATCGGGCCGCTCTTTTCATATCATCAACCAGAGCAAATCTCTCCTCTTTTGAGTATCCTTTTACAATCTCCGTTATAAACCTCCTCACCTCCGTACACGCTTTCCAACACTCCAATTCCTCAAAGCTCTTAAAACTACCTTTCGTCACACTCTTCATCTAATAACCAATAACGAATAACAGTCTTCCCACCCTAATAACCAATAACGAATAACTTCTGCCCTTCCCGCAAGGGGCCTTCCAACACTCCAAGTCGTCGAAACTCTTAAAACTTTCCCGTGTCATCAATCCCGACTAATAACAAATAACGAATAACTAATAACTAATCACGGCTCGCCGCAGGCGAGTACTCCGGCACAATCTCCTGGAGTTTCGCTTTTATTTTCTCAGCATCTTGGTCACGGGCCAAGCGGGTCAGTTCATCGATTTTGCCGTTAAGGAATGCTTGATCACAAGCCGTCCCACGGAGCACCATAATCTTCTCGTGGGTCGTGCGGACAACGCCCTCACCCTCAGTG
This sequence comes from Desulfobacterales bacterium, assembly GCA_023129535.1. Classification (GTDB taxonomy): domain Bacteria; phylum Desulfobacterota; class Desulfobacteria; order Desulfobacterales. The sequence goes on along the minus strand of JAGMBW010000179.1, from coordinate 2,288 downwards.
ATGAGCTCCTCATGGAGTTTTTCCCCAGGCCTTAGCCCAATGTACTCGATCTTGATGTCCACGTCCGGCTCGAATCCGGACAGCCGGATCAGATCTCTGGCCATGTCATCAATCTTAATGGGCGGGCCCATATCAAGAACGAAGATCTCGCCGCCCTCACCCATGGCGCCAGCCTGAAGGATGAGCTGACAGGCTTCAGGGGTGGTCATAAAGTAGCGTGTGACCTCTCGGTCTGTAACGGTGACTGGCCCCCCTTTTTCAATCTGTTTCTTGAACAGAGGTACCACGCTGCCGGCGCTTCCCACCACATTGCCGAAGCGGACAATCATAAAGGGGATAAGTGATTTGCCGCAATCGTTCTGGCCCTGAACCAGCAACTCGGTCACCCGCTTGGTAGCCCCCATGATGTTGGCCGGCCGCACCGCCTTATCAGTAGAGACAAAAACAAACCGCTCCACTGAATACTTTCTGGAAATATCGATCACATTGCGAGTGCCAAGTATGTTGTTCATTACAGCCTTCCAGGACCGCAACTCCAGCATGGGCACGTGCTTGTACGCTGCCGCGTGAAAGACCACCTGGGGACTATAAGCTTCAAAGGCATGGGAAAGCTCCTGGCGGTCGCGAATGTCTGCCAGCACGGGAATGATCTTAGTATGGGGAAAGTTACTGTTCAGTTCCACCTCCATGTCATACAGGGGACTTTCCGCTCCCTCATAGAGAATCACACTGGCCGGCTGGAACCGGCAGATCTGGCGGCACAGCTCAGAGCCAATAGAGCCTCCCGCGCCTGTGACCAGCACCCGAGTGTTTTCAAGATAGGCACCAATGCGTTCCTCGTCCAGGTGGACAGGCTCCCGGCCTAACAGGTCGCGATACGCCACGTCCCGAATCGCCTTTACCGTCACTTTGCCATCGATTAACTCACCCATGCCAGGGAGGGTCTTGAAAGGTATACCGCACTCTTTGCAATGATCTACAATGTCCCTCATTTGTTGGGAAGTGGCAGAAGGAATGGCGATGAGGGATTCATCAGCCTTGACTCTGGCGGCAATGGCCTTCATCTCGCTGGTTGCCCCTAACACCGGGACGCCATGAATCTTCATCCTCGTCTTGGTCCGGTCATCGTCAATGAAGCCCACTATCTTGTACTGCAGGTGGGCATTATCACGGATCTCACGGTATATCTTTTCACCGCCATCGCCGGCTCCTATAATCAGAAGCCTTTTAACATCCTTGGGACTCCGCGGGCTACGTGCGAAAAACCTGATAGGTGAGATCCGCAGGCTCCTGTCTCCCCAGCCGAGCCAGAAATAGAGTCGAATACCCAGTCGAGAGCTGGAAATTAGGACAATCGTAAGACCAGCATCGATTATAAAGACGGAGCGGGCAAAGCCGGCAAAACCGTGACTGAAGAGGACAACCACAATGATAAGAAACGAGCTCACAGCAGAGGCCTTTATGATATTGAACAAATCCGTGATGCTTGTGTACCGCCACATGCCCTGATAAAGGTCAAAAAAATAAAAGGTGACGATCTTGATCACCACGATGAACGGAAGTGCCCGTGTGAGCAACGCCATGCTTGCTTGCGGGATCTCAAAATTGAAACGCAGCATATGCGCACCGTACCAGGCAGCCATAACAAGAAGGGCGTCCATGCCCATAATCGACAAAAAGTTTCTATGTAACAGTCTGGTTTTCCTTATCATTCAAGCACGCTGCCGCCCCACTCTCACCTTTTATGTCAGCTCAACGGATTAATATTTGTCTTGACAAACTGTACAGAATATCTCATTTTTGCGTTGATTTGTACAAATTAACAATATGAGGTGTTGACATGAGAAATGTATTAACAATAAAACTCAGTGAAGCACGATCTAAGCTGACCCAATTGGACAAGCTACTAAGGCCCGGTGAAGCTTTGCAAGTTAGCAAAAGAGGTAAGGCGTATGCCCGCATTCAGTTGCTGGGAGAAATGGATCGTTATGATGCAGTTTTGAAGTCTATTGAGGCCCTGCCGAAACCAAAAGAGAAATTACGACCAGTAGCTCAGAACTACAAGTCTATCTTATACGGGAGCAACGATGAAATCTCTAAAAGGCTTTGATGCAGTCTACTGCGATGCCAGTTTCTTTATCGCCTTATTTTCAAAAAAAGATGCAAAACACAAGCGTGCTTTAGAACTCTTCAAAGAAATCAAGCAAAACCGAATCATAATCCATACCTGTTGGTTTATTATCTCGGAGGCTATGACTGTCCTTCTCTACCAATACGGTTACTCAGAG
>JAGMBW010000178.1 GCA_023129535.1 Desulfobacterales bacterium | reverse complement strand
CCCGATCTACTTCGACCGGCCAGATCTCTTTCTGGTATTTTCTGTGAATCTTTATCTCTTTTTTGGTGTGGCCAAACATCTCAGAACTCTTCTCGATGAGCCTGTTTAGATCAGTCGGCTTGACCTCGTATTTGCCGCCTCTGGCAAAACCTAAAAGTTGTTTGGTAAGATTTGCCCCCGTTTGAACCATATCCTTTATTCCTTTGAGACGTTCAAAATGAGGATGGTCGGAGTCAATATGCAGCAGCATCAAAGACGCGTGCCCCTGGATGCCCATGAGCAGGTTGTTGAAGTCGTGTGCAATGCCACCGGCAAGGGTGCCGATTGCCTCCATCTTCTGGGCTTGTTGGAGTTGATTTTGAAGGTTCTCTTTTTCTTTCTCGGCCCGCTTCCTATCGGTGATGTCTGTGAAGAAACCTACATTGCATTGTTTACGGTTTATCAAGACCTTAGTTGTGTTGATATCTGCATATATCGTTGTGCCATCTTTTTGCAAACACGGAATGCTTGCCGCTAACGTTTTTTCTCCTCGTGCCTGGGCCTCGAATTCAGAAATCACATACTCCAAAGCTTCTTCGGGATGAATATCAGGTACACCTATTCGTTTCAATTCTTCTTCAGTATAGCCCAACATTCTACATATGGCTGGATTGGCATATTTGAACTCCTTTGTTTCAATGTCTGCGACAAGTATCCCTTCAGCAGCACCTTGAAACAGTATCCTGTATCTCGCTTCAGATTCTCTTAGCTTCTCCTCCACCCGCTTGCGATCCGTGATGTCATACATCAAGCCTTGAAGAAAGAGGGGATTGCCAGTTTCATCCCTGACGATGATTGCCTCATCCGTAAACCAGATGGTGCGACCGTTTTTGGTTAACATTCGATATTCAGAAGCAAAGAGACTGCCGCCTTCATGACTTGACACTACTTCTTTGAGTACGCGCTCCCGGTCTTCGGGATGAAGCTGTTTATCCCAGATATTTGGATCTTCTTTATACTCCTTCGGTGAAAAGCCCAGCATCGATTCAATTTGAGGACTGACATAGAGAGTTGTGCTTGTCTCATCGAGTGCGGCAGTGTATGTAATGGCCGGGAGTTGTTCTACCAGGGTCCGATACCTGACTTCTGACTCTTTGAGCGCCTCTTCCGCCCGCTTGCGCTTACCGACCTCGTTTTCTAACTCCTTGACCCTTTGTTCCAATTTTTCATAGTTTGGCTTTCTGGTCATTAGAAAATTCTCCGATTGCCAAAAAAACAAAAAGGCCCCAAGCACAAGTATGCTATATACGATGCATGGGGCCTTTGTCAGCCCCATGAAATAGGGGACGCTGGTGAAATATTGACATTTGTCCTTCCAACGCCCTGATTGCTTTCCCTGCTTGCTTTCTCACCTACTTGAAATCAAACACATCATTTTCAATCTGTATCCGGCTACGGCCAGATACGCTCTGTGAACCGCCCTGTGCGGACCCGCATGCAGAGTGGTGTGAGCGCCGGGGGAGAAAACCCCCCAGCTACCCGATTAGGTGGTGACTACCTTAGCTCTGGGGCAATGGGAACGCTGGTAAAAAATTAAGTTGACAAAGGAAAGCATAGATGCGAAATAAATCCCATGCTAGGACAAGCCCGCCTTGACGCCCGCCTGCTATCGCCTGCTTGTCATCGGCCCGAAATCGCACACAGCCATGGCAATGGCGGGCAATGGCGGGCAGGCACCCGGTGTCCTGTATCACATCATGATCCGTGGGATTGAGCGTCGAAAGATATTCATAAATGATAGGGATCTGGAGGATATGCTCGAGCGGCTGGCTAAAGTCTTGCCCGAGACCCAAATGGCCTGTTATTATGTTAGCTCCATATGTGGGGGCCGACGAATGGCAACAGGTGACAGGCGTCATGCCACAGGCTCGCTACGGACACCAGATGGTGAACATAGCGGGGAATGCTTATATTTTTGGAGGGGCAGCACAGCTTTCTGTTCGCTGTCCACTGGCTAATGACATATGGAAATATAGCCCAGATGAAGATATGTGGGAAGAAATTTCCCCAAATGATCCACCCGGGGGCAAAATAGCCTATAGTGTAATAACTTACTCCGATAAGATGTACACGGTTTTTGGTCAGAATCCAGACAGTATGAGCTCTGAGTTGTGGACCTACGAACCTTGGCCCCGTACATGGGAGGAGCCACCTCAAGGTCTCACAAAACCAACTGCCCGGGCATATCATACAACAGTGGTTTCTGGAGACAAAATGCTATTGTTTGGAGGAAGCCCACAGCCACTTAATGGCGATCTTGACAATAACGGAACAATCGACATCTGCGATGCCATCATTGCCTTACAGGTCATATCTGGTATGAAGTCACTGTCGGCTATCAATCTACAACCTGACATCAACAATGATGGTAAAGTTAGCCTGGAAGAAGCTATATACGTCCTGCAGGTATTGTCAGGGTTGAGAAATCCATAAGACACATAGAGATTAGGATGTACTAACTTTCGCCCTAACTTTCGCCAAATCAATGACTCGCAGACCCGCACCCCGAATTATTGAGCAGTTACGTTTAAATTATGATAAATCACTAAGTCCTAAATTGAGTGGTTTTTTTGAAATTTGTTGTAGGCGCACGCTTTAGCCTGCGTTTATCAAGACCAGTTGGGTGAACGTGAAGTTGCCCCAACCTACGCAACCTAAAGGTTGCGGCTACAAAAATCGCTCAATTTAGGTAAATGTGTCATTTATTAACGAAAACCTTCAAAAATGGCCAATCTTATGACCAAACCCCAAACTGAAAAAATAAATCCGGATCTTTAGACAAGGAGGACACATGAAATGGAAAAAATTATGAGAATCGTCACACACGGTTTGTTTTCTCTTTTTTGCCTGTTTATTTCTATAGGATATGCAAATGCATGGGATCTTAACTTCATCTATTTCGGAAATGATATTGTTGAACTTGAAATAAATGCCGAATTCGGTCCCAATAAAAAACTGGAACTTTATCGGGGCTTTGATTTGATCGAAACATGGACCGACTATCCCGCGGAATACAACCGCTGCTATTACCAGGATAAACTTGCAGAAGACGACGAGGTACTCCCCTACCAGGCAAAAGCATACACCCGATCAACTGATGATGCAGAATGGGAACTGACAAAAACCTCAAATGAAGTCGCTCCTGAGATGTATTATGTATATGGTACTATTCACAACAGTGATGAATGGCGATCTAAATTTGATAAATTCGGCCCAAGCGACCTGATCACGTGGAAAAACGCGACTTGTAATGTCAAAGGTGTTACTGTTGCAGACGGTCATCTTGTGATTGAGGATGCGAAGGTATATTTCGCAGAAGGCCCTCTTACAACAAATTCTCTCGGAGGCGGTGATATCTGGGCATTCAACAGTACTTTCACAAAGAGTGATGCTTTGAGTGCTAACGAACTTATCCGTGTCTATGGAAGCACAAACTCCCACATAGAAGGTTGCACTATAACCGGCGATATGCGCATGTATTTTGAAAATTGTTCAGATGCTGAAATCACCGAGAACGTCTTCAATATTGTTCAGATTCGTTTTGATAACTCAAACAATATCAATTTTAGTAATAATACAGGAGATTTTGATTTTGTATGCTCCGGCAACTCAAACCATATATGGGGAAACACCTGTAGTAAGATTAATGTTGGCGGCATGGAAAACACCGTAGAAAATAACCATTGTAATGAGATTCGCACAGGCAGCAGTAATGATCTGATCAGGGAGAATCAGTGTTCTACAATGTCTATCGGCGGAACTGGTAACGAAGTCCTGAAAAACACCGTCTCTTACATTGAATTGGGTGGGAATAACAACCTTGTAAAGGACAATTTTGTAAAGCAATCTCAGGGTGATGCAGGAATATACATATGTGCGGCTATCGATAACACAGTTGAAGGCAACCGGATCGAGGAATGCCTGAGCGGCATTGAGATAGATTCGGCAGAAGGCAACATGATCCGTAAAAATAATATTATCCGCAATGAAAAGTACGGAATTCTCCTTTTTCGTTTCTGCAAAAACAATCAGATTTTAAACAATGCAATCAATGAAAACGGCAGGGATGCGAGCGACGGCGCGGCCATATGCCTTGCGGGGGAGTATTGTGACACCAAAGAAATCAATACCGGCAATGTTATTGCTTTTAATCATATATGGGGCAATAGAGGCGGCATATCCACCCTTTTACAAGGAAACGATTCCAACGGTATTCACGACAATATCTTTGAAAACAACACACATTTTGGAATAAAGATCTGCGGAGGTCAGGACTTTTGTACATTTGGAAATAGTCCTAACATCGTTTACAATAATATTTTTAAAAACAACAAAGTTAACGCCTTTGACGACAATTCCGACAATACCTGGCAGCATGCAAAGTATGCCATTAACCATAACATTGTGGGCGGGCCCTATCTGGCAGGAAATTACTGGGATGATTATACAGGAGTGGATGGAAATGGTGACGGGATCGGCGACACTCCTTATGCAATTCCTGGGAAAGGCGGGGCAAGTGACTATTTGCCCCTGATTGCATCGTCTCAATACCCTGCCATGACAGTTGCTCCGGATCCTCACAACTTTGGCCAGGTGGAAGTGGGAGCGGTCTCTGAACCGCAAACCTTTACCGTTACAAACACTGGGAGCGGGACTATCGATGTGGCGCTTTTCTATATTTCCGGGGCGCCCGGAGAATTTTTCATTGCGAACAATGACTGCTCGGGCTGCACGCTTGCCTCAGGGGCAACCTGCTCCCTCGATGTGGTCTTTTCACCGGAATCAGAAGGCGCAAAAACCGCAAGCCTGAAACTCTCATCAAATGCTTCCCTGAATATACCTCTCAGCGGAAATGCGGTTTCCCCCACCATTGGCGATCTGAACTCAGACTATGAGGTGACACTGGCGGATGCGATCATCGCGCTGCGGGCAGTGGCAAGAATGGCCGTGGAGAATATCAGGCTGGATGGAGATGTCAATGGTGATGGGCAGATAGGCATGGCAGAGGCGATTTATGCCCTGAAAAAGGTTGCAGGGCTTAGGGATTAGTCGATTTTTTTAATGGATTTCACCTTATACAATGGGACAATGGGGACGCTGGTAAAAAATTAAGTTGACAAAGGAAAGCATAGATGCGAAATAGATCTCATGCCAAGACAAGCCTGCCTTGACGCACTCGGTGTCCTGCATCACATCA
>JAGMBW010000177.1 GCA_023129535.1 Desulfobacterales bacterium | reverse complement strand
GAATCTCATTTGGCCCATGTTCGGCTTGTCCTTTGGTTTTCTCATGCTTCGGCTCCGAGTTTGTTTCGGCTCCGCCTCGCAACCGCTAACGCTCCTCGCAATGACATTACGACAATTTTGCTGTCATTGCGAGCGAAGCGATGCAATCTAAAGGCATTGCAGATTCATCGAGAATTGGTGTAAATGGATTGAGTATGCAGATTATAAGGGATCTCAGGGAAATTTCCAATCCATTCGAGAATGCCGTTGTAACTATTGGCAACTTTGACGGGGTTCACATAGGGCACCAGGCCCTTTTTCATCAGGTCATTGAAAAGGCGCATAGCCTGGACGGCACCTCTGTTGTAATAACGTTTGAGCCCCATCCCATCCGGGTCATCAATTCCAACAAACGCTTCCCACTCATAACACTTTATGAACAAAAGGTTGAATTGATAGGCGCAACAGGGGTTGAGACCCTGATATGCGTTCCATTTACCCGTGAGTTTGCGGCCACCCCTGCTCGCACTTTTGTCAAAAAAGTACTGTGTGACCTGATTGGCATGAAGGCGATCGTTGTAGGGCAGGACTACTCATTTGGGAAAAAGCGTGAGGGAGACATTTTCCTGCTCAAGGAGATGGCTCTGACCCACGGTTTTGAGGTGATCGTCTCAGGATGGATTGAACTTGAGGGCGATCGCATTAGCAGCACCGAGATCCGAAACCTGGTGAAAGATGGCAGGGTTGAAGAAGCTAAGAGACTATTAGGGCGCTACTATCAAGTGCGGGGGACCGTCATCCAGGGCCGGGATCGAGGGGGAAGGTTATTGGGTTTTCCTACAGCCAACCTGAGGCTCTATGATGAACTTTGCCCCAGGGGTGGTGTATACGCTGTGATTGTGGAGTACGATGATAGGGCTTACCAGGGTGTGGCCAATATTGGATATAGCCCTACGTTCGATGATGGTGAGTTCAGCGTAGAGGTTCATATCCTTAATTTCGGCCAGGATATTTATGACCGGCTCGTCCGCGTCAATTTCGTCGGATGCCTGCGCGGAGAAAAGAAATTTCCGGGACCTGATGCACTGGCTGCGCAGATCAGGCAGGATATTGAAAAGGCCCGGCAAATCCTGTCCGGCAAATGATCTATGTCCATGTCCGGGAATAAGAAAATCATCCTATCTTTCATAGCAGGGCTTCTGCTGTCTGGTATCGCCCTTTATGTCACCTTTAAAGATATTCCCCTTGCGGAGCTGGTTGCGTATTTGGAAACCGTGAATTACTGGTGGGTAATCCCTACAGTGGCGATTGCACTCATGAGTTTTTCGATCAGGGTTGTGAGGTGGCAGCTTCTCCTCAATCCGGTCAAGAAAACGGGCTTTTGGAGTGCTTGCCACCCCCTTATGATCGGATTCATGCTGAACTGCCTTTTGCCTGGCCGGGTAGGAGAACTGGCCCGGCCGGCTATCTTTTACAAAAAGGAAAGAGTTGCGTTTTCACAGGTGCTGGCTACGGTGGGGGCTGAAAGGGTCTTTGACGTACTCGTGCTGCTCGTTTCTTTTGTCGCTGTCCTTGGCGCTGTTGAGATTTGCCCAACCCTTGATCTGACCTTCCGCAACTACCAACTGAACAAGGCCACTCTTGAGATGATCGCACTGACAACCCTAAAATTGTCTCTTGGACTGGTTGCCTGCATTGCCTTAGTGTGTGTTGGACAGACTCGCAGATTCATAAAACGCACTATCCTGAGCCTTCCGGATCTGCTCTTTTTTGCCAGCAGTTCCCTTAAGGAAGGGATCAGGGAAGGGCTTTGCGTAAAGCTGGCCCATATTATTGAAAACGTGGCCGCCGGGCTCAACCTGTTGAAAAGCCCCAAGAAGGTTGCCCTTTGCCTTGGTCTTTCGTCCTTAGTGTGGGGAGTGGCCGGGCTTTCTTCTTACGTGATGACCTTTGGCTGTCCAGGAATTGAGCTCTCTTTTCTTGAAATATATGCGATGATGGTTATCCTTTGCTTCTTTATTTCGCTTCCCTCTGCCCCGGGTTTCTGGGGACTCTGGGAAGCGGGCGGCGTGTTTGGGCTCTTGATCTTTGGCATTCCCGCCAAAGAGGCCGCAGGTTTTACCTTAGCCAATCATGTTTTTCAGATGGTTCCCGTGATCATTGCAGGCCTTATCTCATCGATTATCATCGGCGTCAATGTCTTGCAGGTAGCATCCACACCTGCACCCCTGAACCATTGAACCCGTGAACGGTTACTCCCAATGAAAATTCGTAGATTACATCCCTGGAACCTTTCGTGTAAGGACGCGATAGCCGTTCAAAGGCGCCTTTGTGGTCAGGTTTGGCAGGCGCCCCTCAAGAAACCGGTGAGGACCATTGCCGGGGCCGATGTTTCCTATGCAAAGGAAGGCGGAAAAGTCTATGCGGCAGTGCTGGTCTTCAGTTTTCCCGATCTTGTCTTGACCGATGAGGCCCTGGCCGCTGATACGGTGGAGTTCCCTTATGTGCCCGGACTCCTCTCCTTTCGCGAGGCACCTGTACTGGCAAAGGCCCTCAGGAAGATTCCCAGAAAGCCAGATGTGATTATCTTTGACGGTCAGGGGACCGCCCACCCCAGGGGAATGGGACTTGCGTGCCACATGGGCCTGATTACGGAGTGTCCGAGTATTGGCTGCGCCAAGACACGCCTCGTGGGAATTCATCCCCGGCTGCCTGAAACCAGGGGAAGTACGGTTCTGTTAACAGACCAGGGGCGGGTTGTCGGAGGGGTGGTGAGAACCCGGGACCATGTTAAACCGGTCTTCGTGTCACCTGGGCACGCTATTACCCTGGAGGAATCAATCCGTTTGGTTCTGGGTTGTTGCAAGGGATACAAGCTCCCTGAACCAACCCGTCAGGCCCACATTGCCGTCAACCGGTTCCGCCTTGAAGGGGGTAGGCTGGCACATTGTTGATTCTTGGTTGTATTTGTAATAAACTAAAAATTTAGTTCGCTCCGCTCACAATTGGAGTAATGGAGTACCGGAGTGATGGGTTAGAAATAGCTGGCGCAAGGCCCACGGCGCAAGGCGAAGGGGAAGGACATTTTGCCTTGTGCCTTACGCCTTGCGCCTGATACCGTATTTTTATGAGCACCTATCGCATCATATTTATGGGTACGCCGGAATTTTCGGTCCCGGCTTTAAAGGCTCTCCACGAAAACCAGTATGATATCCTTACCGCGGTCACACAGCCAGACCGGCCAAAAGGACGGGGACGTCGTTTGGTTCCCCCGCCGGTCAAGGAAGTTGCCACCACACTGGGCTGTCCGGTCCTGCAGCCTCTCAGGATTAAGGAACCCTGGTTTATTGAAAAAATCATAGCTCTCGACCCCGATCTCTTTGTTGTTGTCGCGTACGGCCGTATCTTGCCAGGGGCTTTCTTATCCATTCCCCGTCTTGGGGCCATCAACATCCATCCCTCACTTCTTCCCAAATACCGGGGGCCTGCCCCAGTCCAGTGGTCCATTATTAACGGAGAGCAAGAGACTGGCGTTACGACCATGTGGATGGATGAGGGGATGGACACAGGAAACATCCTGCTGAGCTCCAGGGTCCCGATCAGGCCGGACGATACCTCCGGAAGTCTGCACCGCCGGCTGGCTGACGTCGGGGCACAGCTTTTGATCGAAACATTGACCAGGCTCAAGTCCGGAGATCTTGTGGGCAAACCCCAGGACAAGTCGGGCGCCACTTATGCCCCTTTACTGAAAAAGGAAGGGGGGCGCATAGACTGGACCAAAGACGCAAAATCAGTGGATGCATTTATTCGAGGGATGACCCCCTGGCCCGGTGCCTTTACCTTTATTTTTGGCAAAAGGCTCAAGATATTGAAGGCCGAAGACCTTCGGAAATCAACCAGGAAAAAGCCAGGTAGTGTTTTAGAAGGATTTCCAGGGGACTTTAATGTGGCAACAGGCCGGGGCACATTGGCGCTGAAGGAGGTTCAGCTTGAATCTGCAAAACGCCTTCGGATTGAAGATTTCTTAAGGGGCTGTCCTGTGCCGCCCGGCACACTCCTTGGATAGCTGGCCCATGGTAGCCGTTTCTCGTCGCATTGCCCTTTCAGTTTTGAACGGCGTGGATGACTCAAATGACTTCCCGGAACCTCTCCTTCACAGGGCCTTTGAAAGAGAGCCACAGATCATCAGGAAAGACCGGGCCTTAGCCACTGAACTGGTGTACGGTGTGCTCCGGCATCGGAGCCGCCTTGACTGGGTCATCTGCCAGCTTTCCAGGACTCCCATCCGCAAGATAGATCCATCTGTTCTAAATATCATCCGGCTGGGCCTGTATCAGATTCTTTTTCATTCCCGTATTCCTCCGTCCGCTGCGGTAAACGATTCCGTGGAGATGGCCAAGAGCAGAGCACCCTCCTGGGTGGTTCGTTTTGTCAACGGTGTGATGCGATCTGCGGCCCGGAGAGCAAAAGAGATTCCCCTGCCGGATTATGCGGATGATCCGGTTCAAGCTATTGCCATAAGAGAATCGCATCCTCTGTGGCTGGTTAAACGTTGGGTAGAGCGTCTGGGTGTTGAAGTGACAAAAACGCTCTGTAAGGCGAACAATCAGGTTCCTCCCGTGACAGTTCGGGCCAACACACTCAAGGTAAGCCGACAGGATCTGCTCAACTCCTTGAAAGACCATGTCAGGCAAATGACACCAACCAGATTTTCCCCGGAGGGGCTGTGTCTTAGAGGATTGAGACGCGCGATTGCAGACATCCCCTCATTCAAGGATGGCTGGTTTCAGGTACAGGACGAGGCTGCGCAGCTCATCACTTATCTGCTTGATCCAAAACCGGGTGAAACAGTCCTCGACGCCTGCGCCGGATTTGGGGGCAAGACGGGCCATATTGCACAGCGTATGAAGGATCAAGGCAAGATCAAAGCAATGGAGAACCAGTCATGGAAATTGCACCAGCTCCAGACATCCCTGGAGCGTCTCGGCATCTCCGCAGTTGCCACGTGGCACCACGACCTGTCAGAGTCCTTTCCTGTTGCACTTTTCGGTACTTTTGACCGGATCCTGCTTGACGCGCCCTGTTCGGGTCTTGGTGTGCTTCGAAGGAATCCGGACGCCAAATGGAGAAAAAGTGAGATGGATCTCACAAGACTTGGGGCCGATCAACTTCGGTTTCTTGGATGTGTTGCTCCGTTACTCAGAAGAGGCGGCCGCCTGGTTTACTGTGTGTGTAGTCTTGAGCATAAGGAAGGTGAGTATGTGGTGGAAGATTTTTTGAAGAATCAAGCCCAATTTGTTATAGATCGAGAACCCGTTGGGCTCCTGGATGTGGATGAACGTCTGATAGACAGCTCGGGCTTTTTCAGAAGTTTACCTCATGAGCACGATATGGATGGATTCTTTGCAGTGCGTCTGAAAAAACTTTAGTCGAGTAGTCAAGTCAACTACTCGACCCTGGCCCAGACCCTGGCCCAGACCTGGATTTATCAGCTTGTAGCCTATATAGTAAGCATGAGCGCCAGGGCGGGCCTGGCTGACTGGCTATGTGCTTGTATATATGAAGTGTGCGCCCCTGGCCCAGACCTGGATTACTGGCTTGGTAGCTTATAGTAAGCCGTCGCGCCAGGGCGGGCAGGGCAGGCCAATTGCGGAGCGTAGCGGAACTAAATTCATATGAGGCGTTTTCTTAAGGTAGCGTTCCTGTTTGGCGCTTTTGTCGTGGTTGCAGGGATCAGCGGATATCTCACTTTGAGGTTTATTATAAAAAGCGGAGATACGGTGGTGGTCCCGGACCTTGCGGGAAAGGACGTGGTATATGCCCTGGACATTCTCACTGATCTGGGACTCAACATCAAGGTGAGTGGCTTCGAGTACAGGACTGACGTGCCGAAAAACCATGTTGCATCCCAGGTGCCAGAGCCGGGTAGTGAAGTCAAAAAAGATCGTGATGTTCGCATTATCATTTCCAAGGGGCCAAAGACCCTGGTGGTGCCGAATCTTGTGGGAATGGATATCCGGCAGGCATATATCATTATGGAACAAAACGGCCTGTCTCGAGGTGTTTTGTCCCGCACGTTTAGCGAGCGGGCCGCTATAGATGAGGTCATAAGCCAGGTGTCGCCCCCCGGTACAGTTCTCACACGGGGTGATGCCATCGACCTGCTAATCAGCCTTGGCAGACGGCCGGTAACTTATAAGATGCCCTATCTGCATGGGCTGGCCCTGGAAGATGCTATCCTCATCCTGGAGCGTGTGGATCTTGGGCTGGGCAAAATACGATATATTCAAAGAAAAGACCTCCCAAGGGATGTCGTGGTGGAGCAAGACCCTCCATCTGGCTACCAGGTGGCTTCCGGGATCTTTGTGAATCTGACCGTCAATCGAGCAGAAAAAGGCCCAATCCTTGATAAGGGGCTGGGTCTGTTTCATCATCGTGTGCCCGGGGGGTTTTTGAAAAGACACGTACGGATTCGAGTAAATGCCTTTGGTATGCTCTATGATCTCTATGACGTTTTTGTGCGTCCTGGACAACACATCTGGTTTTTGGCCCCTCAAGATCCTGAGACCACAGTTTTCGTGTACCAGGATGGCGAACTTGTATTGAGTCATTCTTTTTCCCCTGGATCTGTTGCCGGTTATTTTCCCGAGCTTGAAATAGGTAGGGATTAATGTTATAATGTGAAAATGCCTAAAGTGAACTAAAGTGATCTGCCAACGCACTCAAATTCTATTATGGGTGCATGTTGAAGAAAAGGTAATAGTTCACCGCCCGCTTCGCTCAAGGCGCAGAGAGCGCAGAGTTTATCTTTATTTTGCTTTCCGCTGAGAGGGCGGAAAGCAAAAAGAATCAGCCCCTCCAGTGTATGTGAAGGCAACTCGCAATGATAACACAATGAATAATAGTGTATTAAAGTTAGACTATTACGCAGCAAAGCTGCTGAGTAGTTTTCCTTTGCCGTCCTCTCAACGGCAAAGAAAA
>JAGMBW010000176.1 GCA_023129535.1 Desulfobacterales bacterium | reverse complement strand
GGTGAACCCTGAACCTGTGAACGCTTACAGGCTAACTATGCGGCATTTCATATCGATATTTTCGATTTATTCAGACGGTCCTAAGATGATGGACTGACTGCAAGCCTTCTCAGGCGGGATGACCACCTCCGGTCGTCTAAGTAATTTAAGATGCTGTCTGCCAGTCCTTGCAAGAAAAAGCGTCCCTGTGTTGCGGTTTCGCCTCTGGCATATATTTTCCTTGCCCAATCTTTGTCAGAAAGGTGTTTGATAACGCTCTCTGCTAAGTAGATAAAATCGGAAACATCCTTAAATTTCTTCTCTGCGCCAGCATAAATCTGTCTTATGAGTTCGTCATCACCTAAATCCTCTCTGATCTTTGAAGTCAGGTATTCGTAATGAAGCCTATCAGTGCAATCAGCTTCCGCCTTGCTGTAAATAGTCTTTGCCCAAGTGCTGTCTTCCAGACTGTCAAATACGGCATTTGCCACGCATACGTAATCAAATCGGCCGTGACAATTATCCTGTGCCCTGGCATAGAGGTCTCTTGCCCATTCCTTGTCGCCCAGATTCCTGATAATTACTCTGGCCAGCTTCACATAGTCGGTCTCTGTCGCACATTGGACTTCAAGCCTCTTGTAAATTTCCCGGACCCACTCCCGGTCTTCCAGGATTTCAAGAATAGCCTCCACCAATTCGTTATAATCGTTGTAATCAGTGCATTCCTTTTCCAGTTTTTCATAAATGTTCCTGACCCACGTTGTATCTGAGAGATCTTTTTTGATTCCCTTGGCCAAATTGTTGTACTCAACAAAGAAACGGCATAGGCCCTCGGCCTTCCTGTACAGCTTGCGGGCAAACGGGATGTCTTCTACGCTACTTGCAACTTCGTGGGCCAAAGTGAGCAATTCCGAGGTTTTCTGGCTTTCCTTTTCCCTGTTCACAAAGTCAACATATAAATCTTTATGAGCCTCCCTTTTTTCAAGCTGGGTCTTAGTTTCATCGATCCACTTCTGATCATCTGCATACTTGAGGATAGCTTCGGCGACTTTCTTGAATTCGTCCACTGTTTCCACCCGATCCTCAGCTTGCTTAAGCACATCAATAGCAGCGGGTTTGTCCCCTATTTCATCAGCTAATGCAGCAGATAGACTCACCAGTTGTCCTGCCGGCGGATTTGTAGCGGCTGCTTTCGTGTAAAGTTCGCCTGCAAAGGAGGCATCTGAGACATCTTGCAGCACGGCCTTGGCAAGGGTCATGCAGTCAGCAAAGGAATCAAATTTAGTTTCTGCCTTTTTATATATTTCCAGGGTCCACTCCTTATCACCCAGATTATCAAGGACTGCTTTTGCAAGATTCATATAATCTTTGCCAGCATCTATCTTCTCCTCTGCTTTCTGGTAAAGGACCTTGACGTATTCTTTGTCTTCCAGATCAGTCAGGACGCTTTTGGCTAAGTTGATATAGTCAGTCCCTGATGCAAGTTTCGTTTCGGCGTTCTGGTAAAGAGATTTTGCATATTCTTTGTCGGACAGGCTATCAAGCACTCCTTTCACCAGAGCAGTATAGTCAGGTACCGTTTTGCAAACTTCTTGAGCCTTTGCGTAAACCTCCTTAGCCCAATCCTTATCATCAAATAGACTGAGCACACCGTTTACAAACTCGTTATAATCGGCGGCCTTTGAGCACTTTTCCTGGGCCTTGTTATAAAGATCTCTGGCATACGCCATATCCGAAAAAACTTCTATTGCGCTTTGGGTAAGATTCAAGTAATCTTTGATTTTGGTGCATTTCCCTTGAGCAGATGCGTAGATTTCCTTAGCATAGTCAGCGTCATCCATATCAGCAACGACCGATTTGGCCAGTTCCATCAACTCCTGTGCACTGGCACATGCGTCCTTGGCCTGCCCATAGAGCTCTTTGGCCTTCTCCTTATCGCCTAACCCTTCGTTCACACCCTTAGCCAGAGTAACAAAATCTTCAGAACTCATGCACCATTCTGTTGCTTCCTCATAAAGCCTTTTTGCCCACTCCTTATCAGAAAGCTTTTCAATTACCTCCCTGGCCACATCGACATAGTCAGAAACTGTCTGACATTCCCCTGCTTTCTCTTCCAATTCTTCTTTAAGTCCCATTTTTTGCTCCTTTCGTTTCCCTTGATAGGTTACGACGACCATCACTCGGAATCCGCAGGCAAAATAAGCATAATTGCAAGTGAATTGCAAGGGGAAAATAAACGATCCAATCTGCCAGTGTATCTCCAGTACAATAACCCGCATAATTGCGTGGGAATTGGCACACTATTTCGGAGTCAAACAGGTCCGGCGCTTGACTAAGCATTTCCTCAGGATGAAGCGTATCATCCTGAATTAACAATGCAATCTCAAGGAAGACCTGTGCCGGAAGGGTTCCACAACACGCCTGGCACACAGATTGCTTTTTTTTACAATTCATAGAGATTTCGACACATGAATTCTTGACAAGTTGATTAGAAGCATGTATAAGGCCACGTTAATCGCGCTGGTTTTTGGAAAAATGCTGTGATTTTGGTGAGTTACAATGGAAGAGGCGAGAGGGGAGGTGATGCCTGTTTGAGGATATGGGATCTCAGCCGTGGTTGCAGGGGCTGGGTTTTGGAGGTAACAAGAGAAGCTTTCTTTTCACTAACAGGAGGAAAGGAAATAGCATGAAGAAACTTGCAATAGGTTTATTGGCAATCACATTGACCGTGTGTTTGGCTGTACCAGCTATGGCCGACTTCCATCCCTATGCATCGCTCAGACTTATTACCGGCTGGTACGACGTCGATGAAGAAGACACTGGTCTAATTGACACTACCGATGACTTGTTCTGGGAACTGGGTAACTTTTCCCGGTTTGGAGCCAAGTTTTCGAGCGGAGACCTTAGCGGACATGTTGAGTTTGGTATAAAGGGTGACGGTAGAGGGGCTAACGACACGTATGATCGTCTCCTCTATGGGACGTGGAAATTTGGGGGCGGAAGCCTCATGATCGGTCAGAATTATACTCCCTACACCTTTATATCGTCTCAGATTGCTCCGAGGCTGGATCTTGACACCAACGCCTCCCGCGGAGGGACCGACAGAGACATTGACGGTGAGAATTACTTCATCGGCTACGGCTGCCTCTGGGACAGTCGGCAGCCCCAGATTAAGGTGAAGCTGGACAACGGATTCTACGTCGCTCTGATTCAACCCGAGGCGGACAATGAAGCGGGCATCGCGGCTAGGATCAATAACGTACTTGGAGCTGGTACGGTCGCGGCCGGTGATATCGACGTGGACGAGACCATACCCAAGATCTGTGTGGGCTATGAGTTCAAGACAGAAAGCCTCATGTTGAACCCCGGTTTTGCCTTTAACACCTATGAGGCAGAAGTTGATGCCGCTGGTCTTGATGATGAAGACATCAACTGCTGGCTACTTTACTTAAACGGTAGAGTCGCCTTAGGCCCTGCCACCATTCAAGGGAGCCTCCATTATGGCCAGAACCTGGGTGATTTTGGCCTGTGGAGTCGCGAGGATGCTGCTTATGCGCAGCTTGAGGTTGACGGCGACGTCGAGGACAGCGACTGCTATGGCGGTTATGTCCAGGTCGCTTTCCCTATTGATCCTGCAACGATCACCCTGGGCGTTGGTTACACCCAATCCGAAAACGACGAAATGTATGTGTTTGATCAAATAACCGGTCTGGCTATACGAGATGATGATGAAGACGAGCAAATGTCCTATTTTATCCAGGCCAAATACCCTGTATGTGACAATTTCTGGGTGGTGCCTGAGTTCTCCTATTACGACCATATGGATGATGCTGCAGGTCAGGATGAACCTACGTCCTGGTTCGCAGGGCTGATGTGGCGGATGGACTTCTAAATGTAATTTCTATATTATCAAGGTGTACAATTGGGCCCCGGGGATGATTCCCCGGGGCTTTTTTTATGCCTTCCGAAAAAGCACAAAAATGGTGTCCGAAAAAGGAAATTCTTAGCTATTAAAAAATCTGCTGACTCAAAAAGTCCTTGACAAGAACCAATATTGGTATATACATAACTAACTGAAAAATAAGCACATTATGTCATCTGTGACATATTTTCGCAATTCCGTTACACGGTTGAAAAAGCTCATGCATAAACCTGGGTTGAGCGGTTCAACGTTCACGGTTCCCGCTTGAAGATCGCTAGACTACAACCTCTGAACCTTGAACCCTGAACCTGGAACCGATTACTTTAGGATAAAATATATTTACTCATGGAGAGGGGGTGAATTTGAAGTTTCAATGTAACCATAATCAACTTTGTTTGAAAGGATGGTGAGGCTTAGATGAGAGTTACACGCAGAAGATTCATACAGGTATCTGG
>JAGMBW010000175.1 GCA_023129535.1 Desulfobacterales bacterium | reverse complement strand
AACAGGTATTAATAAACGCAGGCTAAAGCCTGCGGCTACAGCATTTTTGGCAAAGAATCGCTCAATTTAGGTGGGAGTCTCTATACAGAGATAAAGGGGATTGACACTTCAATTTTACACGGTATAATTGGAGTGTGATTTCAAGGATAATAAATCTTCCCTTTAAAAGAAAGAGTGTTTTTCTCTTCGGCCCAAGGCAGGTGGGTAAGACTACCCTAATTAAGCATCTGCTTGCTGATGTGGATTATCTTGAGGTTGATCTTCTGAAAGGGGATATCCTTTTGAAGTACAAGACCAACCCGAGCCTGCTCAGGGCGGAAGTGGACTTTTTGACGACAACAAATATAGACAAAGTCTTTGTATTTATAGATGAAATACAAAAGTGCCCTGAGCTTTTAAGTGAGGTGCACTATCTTATCGAAAAATTCAAAGGGAGGGTCTCTTTTATCTTAACAGGGTCAAGTGCGCGGAAACTGAAAAGAGTGTCCGTGAATATGCTCGCTGGCAGGGCATGGCAGTTTCTCCTGTTCCCATTCACTCATGTGGAGCTCGGTGAAAATTTCCATCTTGATGATGCCTTGCTGAGGGGGACCCTGCCGCCAATAATTGATGAGCCTTTTGAAGATACGTTTCGAACGTTGAGATCTTATGTGCAGACCTATCTGAAGGAAGAAATCCTTGACGAGGCTATCGTCAGGAATATCGGAGCCTTCAGTCGGTTTTTGGACATGGCAGCCGATCAGAGTGGAAAGATTGTCAGCTTTTCGACCATATCTCGGGAAGCTGGAGTGAGTAGCAAAACCGTAAAAGGGTACTATCAAATATTGGAAGATACGCTCATTGCTATAAAACTGGAACCATACCTGAAAAGCGCCCGAAAAAGGCTAACCATGCATCCCAAGTATTATCTGTTCGACATTGGTGTTATCAATGCTGTCAACGGAAGGACTTCCGTGTCGTCTGTAAGAGGGTCAACCGTATACGGGATGCTATTTGAGCATTTTGTCATACTGGAAACCTATCGCCTGATTTCTTATGCTGAAAAACCTTTTCGAATCTTTCACTGGAGGTCTTCACATGGGGCAGAGGTGGACCTGGTTGTAGAAGCGACTGATACTTTGTGGGCAGTTGAAATCAAGTCTTCGGCGATAGTCAAATCCGGCGATCTCAAAGGGTTAAGATCGTTTATGGGAGATTATCCCAATGCCAAACCTCTATGTGTTTCTACATGTGATAGGCCATACATGGCAGGGGGAATTCCGGTAATTCCCTGGAAAGGTTTATTCGGGAAAGACTACTTGAACCTTGTTTCGTGATCGATTCTAAGTCAACCCCCAAGTTCTCTCTAAGCCATCACTTAGCAAATCACCTCACATCATGTTGAATTAGCCGCCTACGGCGGAACTCTTTTTGACAGGATAGACAGGATTTACGGGATTTCAATTCATCCTGACAATCGTGTTCATCCTGTCTGAAAAAAGGAAATTCCTATGCCATGAACTTAAACGCAATATGAAAAATGGTTGACAAGTTATAGCAGAATCGCTATATATTATTTATGGAAAACCCATGGGTAGTAGAATTCGTGAACGCAGATGCTGAGAAGGAGTTTGAAGGTCTGCCCGAAGATGTTCAGGCAAAACTGGTTAGAATCTCAGAAATCATTGAAGAATACGGCCTGCATGAAGTCAAGATGCCATATGTCCGCCACTTGCAGGGACCACTTTGGGAGATGCGAGGGAAGGGCAAAGACGGAATAGGGCGGACGATTTATGTCGCTGCTACTGGTAAACGGGTTGTTATTCTTCATGCCTTTGTCAAAAAGACGAAGAAGACCCCCAAGAAGAATATTAATATTGCTCTATCAAGGTTGAAGGAGGTTTAAGATGGGAAAGTCTATGAAAGAAATGAAAAAGAAACTCATGAAAAACGCCAAATTCCAGAAAGAGTATGATATCCTGGAAGAAGAATTTGCAGTGGTCCATGCTTTGATTGAAGCACGCACCAGGGCGCGGCTGACCCAGCAAGAAGTTGCCGAGCGAATGGGAACAACTCAGTCTGCCATAGCCAGAATGGAATCAGGAAGCGGCTTTCCAAGCATGACAAGCATTAAGAAGTATGCTGAAGCTACAAACAGCAAGATAAAGATAAACCTCATAGCGGCATGAAGACACAAAAAGATGCTTCTCAATAAGTCCGAGTATTTGTTAACCCCCCATTTGACGGAAGATTCCTGACCATTGTTTTTGAGCTAAAACTCAAAGGCATTGCCCGACCCATTATCGGCTGGGATATGAACCGAGCAGAAATTCGTTATTACAAGAAACAAAGGAGATAAAAGATGACAAAACAACAAATGGGGCCAGAACGCTTGGTTAGATATTACGAACGCAAAAACATCCTGGATGAAATCACGGATGAGCCGGTTGACCTCAGTTTACACGAACATCTTCGCCAGGACATAGTTTCAGGTAAGCGCAAAAGAAAACTCAAAAATATTACTATTAAGATCGATCCTTTCCACGTTAGGGCCATCAAGAAACTTGCTGCCATGAAATCTATCCCCTATCAGACACTGATCAGGCATTGGATTGCAGAGGATATTAAGAAAGAATTGGACCTAAATTGAGCGATTCTTCCGCATGGACTTTCTTTTCGTCATTCCCGCCCCTGCTTCCGCATGGGCGGGCATGACGTTTGGATCCAAACCGACTGGGTTCCAAGGGTATTCCCCAAATATGCTATTATATCAATACGCTCAGTGCAGAATAAGCCAAGAATCGCTCAATTTAGGTCAGAAATGGTTTGAGATTCGCAGGGTGGGCTGTGCCCACCGCAAAGTGGCCGAAACAATGATCAACCCCTCGTGTATCATCTATCATCCGGGCAAGCTCGCGCTCGTCATAGTGCCCTTCAAGAGCTTCAAGAGACGCTGGTCTTAAAGCCAACTGCCAGGCCGGGTCGCGACCAACAGGTGATCTCTGATTTTGTCTTGACATGTCTTACCATTATGAATATTTAAGTATGAATAAATTTATTCATTGATGATTATTTAAAAGATCTGGCTGGCAGAGGTTTCCCGTGGATATACGCTTTTTCCCTCATAATACCCATCTCGATGATCCCGGCTTATTCGTCGAGCGCGATCCCCATCTCAGACAGCTCCAGCAACAGTTGTTGGTTTTCCGCTCGCACCTGCTGGACAAACTCCCCCGTCACGAGCCCGGTATCTACACAGTTGCGGGAGCCCGTCAGATTGGCAAGACCACGCTTATGAAGCAGTGGATGGCAGAGCTCCTCCAGAGCGGCGTTGCGCCAAAACGCATTGCTTACTTGACCGGAGAGCTTATTGATGACCATCACTCCCTGGTCAGGCTCGTCACCGAGACTCTGGACGAAATGCCAACTGCGGATGTCCGTTATCTGCTCCTTGATGAGGTCACTTATATTCGCGATTGGGACAAAGGTATCAAATACTTAGCCGATGCAGGATTGCTGGAAAATGTGGTCATGTTCCTGAGCGGCTCGGATCTTGTAATTATCAAGGATGCGCGTATGCGATTTCCAGGAAGGCGCGGAACTGCGGGCACAGTGGATTTTCACTTCTACCCTCTCACTTTTCTTGAAACAGTCAAACTTAAGCAGCGATTTACCGCTGATGAGCTCGGTCGGGTAATGAATACAGAGGTCGAACCGACTATCGCGGCGATAGACATATTGTATGAAGAATTCGAGCTATACCTTGTTCACGGCGGTTTTCTTACAGCCATCAATGACGTTGCAAGACACAAACGCATTATGCCCGCCACGCTCTACACGTACAGCGACTGGATTCGTGGGGATGTTCTGAAGAGGGGCAAGCAGGAACACTACCTGCGTGAAGTCCTGGAAGCCATGGTAAAACGTTATGGCAGTCAAGTCACGTGGAACAACCTGGCACGCGAACTTTCCATTGATCACCCGAAGACGGTTGCCGATTATGTAGCCCTCCTCTCATCCATGGATGCCGCCTTTGTTCAGGCCGCTTTGGTGGAAGATAGACTGGCTGCTGCACCCAAAAAGGCTCGTAAACTGATGTTCGCAGACCCATTCATTTTTCATGCGGTAAGGGCCTGGTTAACCCCGTGCAAAGATCCTTACGCGGACCAGGTGAAATTTGTAGTATCCGATCCGAAATGGGCCGGCAAACTGGCCGAGGCTTGTGTGGTCACGCATTATCGGCGATATTATCCCACATACTACATCAAGGCCGAGGGCGAGGTTGACGTTGCATACGTCTACCAGAATCGTTTCTGGCCTGTAGAGGTAAAGTGGACTACACAACTGAGGCCCAAGGACCTCAAGCAGATTACGAAGTATCCCAACGGCCGCATATTGACGAAATCACGTCAACATGGGAAAATCCACGGAATACCGGCCGAACCTCTACCGCTCGCATTGCTCCGCATTGCCCCTCAATAAGGCCCTGGCTGTCTCATATTTGCGTACAATGTTCCGTCATTTGGAGCAAAGACGTTAATCGTTGGTAATCTATGAACCCATGCCTTCACATTGATGCAAGGAGCATATTCTATTCCACTTCCTGTAACAATACGGTTCCTTTTTAAACCTGAGTGACCTGGATCATACCCCAAGTCTGCCAAAACATCTGCTGGCAATATCGTTGAAGTAGCGCCTGTATCCAGAGCCACAGGCAAAAAAAATGTCCATGACCCATCAACTGACAGAATTCCAAGGTCTAAAATGATCAGCTTCTCATCCGGATCGAAATTAACAAATGTGTCAGGAGCGTACTCTGAACCTATGTCTTCCCATCCGGCATCGTGTCAGAACTCATAAGAGTAATAGATCTTTATCCCCTTTCCTCTGGCATAGGCTGCCACCTCGGGGCGTGTCATGTGGGTAACCATGAGGAGAAATTTTTCACCCTTCATGGCAGGCTCTAAGGATTTGAGCCGTTTTAGAAAGTTGTCAACATGCTTCCGGGAGAGCTGAGACTTGGATTCTCCCATGATAACAATCTGTTCTCCATCCCTCATACCTCAATTGAGCGATAACTCTCAATTGAAAGTTATTTGTTATTCGTTATTCGTTACTGGGAAGAACATCAACCACTATTTTGTATCTCTATCAATAGTGAGACATAGTTCTGATTATCTTTCTCCTAAAACCAATAACAAATAACAAATAACGGATAACACCTAATTGAGTTTTAACTCAATTAGGGTGTCAAGTATTGCTGGCAAAGCCTTGAAAGCCTCATTTTCAAGTGTGTAGCCGATTGTATCCGTCACCCCACCTAACTGCCGCTTAAAGGCTTTAAACTCTTTTGTGAGAGTTATTATTTCTTGTTCGGTTCTCTTCTGCGCCTCAGCCAGTTCTTCCTGAGAGTGGGCAAGTCGTGCCACAATCCCCTTTAATTCCTCAAAGTCGCTCTTCTTTACTGTTTCGGCAACCTCTTCCCTGAAAAGGTCAAGCACCTTGAGTAAAGGGGCCCTAACATCTGCTGGCAGCTCTTCTATAGCCTCAAGATATCTGAACATCAAACGCGCCCTCCTTACGATAGCACCTTCCAAATATACTTTATACCAGTCTTCTGCATTCTTTGGCAAAACCTTCAACCAAATGCCAGGCATCGTTCCGGGTTCCGCTATCACGAATCTCGCTCATGCTTTGACAAATCGGTATGAGCATTCGTTTACCTCTATTTCATCGTCCCAGACTATTGCATAAAACTCGTGTTTCGAGAACCTATGCTTAAATCCACACATCTCCAAAAAAGTTTCTGCAATCTCCTTTACCAGATCAATATTTTCTTTCTCCAATTCCAGATCGATGCATCCACCCCCACCCGAAATCAGGGTATTCCGGCCAAACTCAATCATAAGATAGTTTTCAACGAACACCCTCTCGGAAGAAACCAGAAAATCACGAAACTCCTCTTTTGAATAAGAATGCTGCCCGGAGGTTTCCCCTTTTCGGATAAAAACACTAATTATGTCATAGGATAAGACCTCAGATAGAAACCTGATAAAATCTATTAACTTACTCTCAGGCATTTCAAAATTGAGTTCCCCTGGACCTGCTTCAACATATACTTTGGGGTCTCCATGCTTTCTGCCATCACTTCCGTTTATTTCTTTTTTTATCCTTCCAAATTCATCCCAATTGAATATTCTTGCAAATTGTTTCTTTTCATCGGGCGTCAGACGATTCAACATCTCAACCAGGGCAGTTGCTATTGTTGAAGCCGTCTTAGTCTTCATGGTCACTCACCCTCCCCTTTTTTTTACTCTTGCTCCTCCGGCCCCTCTACCTCAAAAACCTCCCAAAGAGGAATCTCTATATCCTTCAGGGCAACCAATGGCAAAACCTCCGTTGGGCCGAATATGGCCCCTTTGCCATAAACACCATCTTCCTCCAGCATAAAGCGCTCCACGTATTGGTCGGTCGGGTCAACAATAATGTACTCCTTTATGCCATGCTTTTCATAAAGCGCCTTCTTTCCCCTTTTGTCCTTTAAGGCTGTGGCAGGGGAGATCACTTCAATGATTAAATCAGGTGCCCCCTGGATATTTGCTTCCGTGATCTTTTTTTCATCGCACACCACAAAGACATCCGGCTGGACCACGTCATGCTCGGAAAAAACCACATCGGTCGGGGCAATGCCGGGGATACAGGGCTTTTCTGCCAGCCTGTCTTTTATAAGAAAATACAAATTCCCCACTATTTTCTGATGCCTAAAAGAAGGCGCCGGAGTCATATTGTAGGCATCGCCATTAATTAATTCCCACCGCTCATCATCCAGCCAGGTAACGTAATCGGCGTAAGTAAACTTCTTATCGGTTTTTTTGGCTAAAGACATAGTTCCTTACATTAATCTCTTGCATTCTCTGGTAAAACCTTCAACCAAATCCCAGGTATCATTTCGGGTTCCGCATCCTTGGCCTCGTATATTTTGCAACGTGCCTAATACGAACATATCGCACCTTCGGTGCGGACCTGTAGGGGTTCGATTTATCGAACCCCTGGCCCAGACCTGGCTTGCAAAGCATGCAAATATAGACTTTGCTTGTGAAATACTACAACGACCACATTATGATCCAACAATGTCGCG
>JAGMBW010000174.1 GCA_023129535.1 Desulfobacterales bacterium | reverse complement strand
TTACACTTAAACTGGACCACCACCTGAAAATCCTGTCAAACTTAAATAGTCAAGTTCAAAGATGTCACCGCCTGCTCCAAGCTTTACTCAGCCGGAATTGTAAACCTTTATTTTGAGGTTTGACCCCCCGGGCTCTTCTCAGCCGGAATTGTAAACCTTTATTTTGAGGTTTGACCCCCCGGGCTCTTGACCCCCCGGGCTCTTTTGAAGTGAAGGCCATCATGTGCAAAGTTATCGAGTATTTTAAGGGCGTCCCGCATTTCGCTGCTCTTTGCGCTCTGCTCTATGTTTACCCCGTTAAATGAACCACCATATTTAACCGGGGCCCCATGCTCTATCAAAGAGGAGTTACTGATTTACAAATGGACGTCCCCAACTTTTCACAGACAGGATTAACAGGATCAACAGGATAGTGTTTTCTGCCTTTCGTCTGGAAAGGCAGAAACAAAAAAATCCATCAAATCCAGCCAGCCCTGTAGAATGCGTAGCATATTCCTACAGGGTCAATCCTGCCTGCCCTGTAGGTAGGAACTATCGTACTGGGGTCTAAAAAACACAGTAAATCCGGCCAAAAAGAACAAAATGGAGTTAGTCAAGCTAGTCAAGGACGTCCCCAAAGTTAAACACGAAAGTTATCGAAAGTTACTTTAGTATTTTAAGGGCGTCCCGCTGTCTGAGATGACTTATGATTAAACCTTTTAAAAAACCGATATATGTTGCCAGACCATTTTTGCCTAACTTAGATGATTTCAGCGAAGGTCTAAAGGAGATATGGGACAATCATTGGCTTACGAACAAGGGCCCAATTGTGCAACGATTTGGGCAAGAATTATCCAATTATTTTGAAACTGACAATGTTTGCCTTTTTACAAATGGAACGCTGGCGCTGCAGATCGGTCTCCAGGGAATGGGCATTGCGGGCGAGGTTATCACTACTCCATTTACCTTTGTAGCTACAACACACTCCTTGTTCTGGAACAAGATCAGGCCGGTGTTTGTTGACATCGAACCTGATTTCTATACTCTGGATCCGGAAAAAGTCGAGGCTGCTATAACGCCCTGGACTACCGCTATTTTAGCAGTCCATGTCTTCGGCTATCCCTGCAAGGTTAATGTTCTTGCTGATATTGCGCGCAGGCACAATCTGAAACTGATTTATGATGCGGCCCATGCGTTTGGCGTGCGTGTGGGTAACAAACCAATTGGGCTTTTTGGTGATATGAGTATGTTTAGTTTCCATGCCACTAAATTATATCATTCTATCGAGGGCGGAATGCTGACTTTCCAGGATTCGGGCATTAAAAGCATTTTTGATTATCTGAAGAATTTTGGTTTCGAAAGTGAAGTCGAGGTGGTAATGCCAGGCACCAATGCCAAGATGAACGAGATGCAGGCACTGATGGGCAGTATGGTATTGGAGCACGTTAATGAAATTATCGAAAAACGCAGACAAATCACCGCGATATACCGCGAAAAGCTTGAAGCTGTTTCCGGCATTTATTTGAGGCCTGAACTGCCAAAAGACATTGGCTACAATTATGCCTATATGCCTGTTGAGGTGGATGAAAAAGAGTTCGGTATGAGCAGAGACCAGTTTTACGAAAAATTGAAGGAATATAACATTTATTCAAGGCGGTATTTCTATCCGTTAGTATGTGACTTTGCATGTTATAAAAGTGTTGCTATTAAAGATCCCCTAACAGTGGCAAGAAAGGCTGGGGAGAGGATTTTGACGCTGCCGATTTATTATGACCTTGCCTTAGACGATGTCCAAAGGATTTGTGATATTATTATTGCGATCGGCTCAAAACAGGCGAACCACCAAAGCTCCGAACTTGCCGCAAAGGTATAGAATGACAAACGACTACGCAATTCAGTCAAATCCAGACGGTGTAATTCTGTTTTCTGAATTCAACCCTGGCACAAACGCCAAGATGAACGAATTTCAGGCATTAATGGGCGAAATGGTCTTGGCACATATTGATCAAATAATCAATAAACGGGAGAAATTGTATCGGCGTTACAGCGAAATCCTTAAAGATGTGCCCGGCATCAGTTTAGTTCCGCCTCTTCCCGCGAGTGTAGAATATAATTACGCTTATATGCCGATTGAAGTCGGCATTTTTTAAAGGAAGCTGGCTTAAGCACGAACTTGGAGTCGAATGCAGTGAGCTTTATGATAAAACTGTTGGGCTTGTTGGTTTAGGTAATATTGGCGCTGAGGTAGCCAAAATGCTCCAGGCATTTGGCGCAAGGGTTATATATTTTGGCCCTTCAAGGCTACCCGAGTGTGAAGAAACAGTTTTGAATGTTAGTTATTGTTCATTACCAGAGCTATTGAAAAAAGTAGACATAATAAGCCTGCATTGTCCGTTAAATCCGGAAACAGAAAAGATGATTGGCAGTAAAGAGATTTCTGCAATGAAATCCGGAGCAATTATAATAAACACTTCCAGAGGGCGATTAATTGATGAGGACGTTCTCATAAATAGCCTGAAGTCCGGGTACTTAAAGGGGGCCGGCCTGGATGTTTTTTGTAAAGAACCCTTATCTAAGAACAGTCCTTTATTGAGTCTCAATAATGTAGTTCTTGCTCCTCATGTAGGGGGGTTAGCTTCGGAAGCATTTCGTAGAATGATGAGCGATGCATTGCAAAACATTAAGCTGTTCGAAGAAGGGGAAATGGCAAGACTTGAGAGCAAAAGATTGCAAACGTAAACATGGTTTTCAATACAATTGTATAGGAGAAACGAATGAAACACCATCAGCATAATTCTAACTTTCAATTTGTCGAAGAGCCGATTGAGTTCAATAAGCAGACGATTCCTCCCTCGATTTTCGGACACTTTTTGTGCCAGGGATGATTTCTATAACCGAAAAAACCAATAATATCAACAAAAAACAAGCATTTCCTGTGTGCGTTTAGCGTGGTAGCTTGCCAAGCTAAACGCACGCCATTTTGTGGCTATATTTTTGTTTCAGCCTCATGGAATCGAGAATGCGAAATCACTTTAAGTCACTGTAATAAAAGTATTTGTTAGACTTTGCATCCTTTCATGTCAGTTCAGGTGTGGGTTGAGATGCCGAGATTTTCATCGCACGAGGCGAAATCAGGGAGGATTTTCGACAAAATATGTTGCATTTAGGGAGGTAACTTTTTGCTTGACTTGTTGCAATTAGAGTGGTATACGATGTGCCATGATTTTATCGCAAAAGAGCAGGGACTATTTCAAATCTCTGCAAGCGAAAGTCTCTCAAGCGATGACACGGTATGCTAGCCGTATACCTTATTTCTTGGATGATGACCCCGTTATCAAGAATTATGAAATCATCCGTCAAGTATGGTTCAATGACGTTGGCATCAAAAAAGTTTGCCAAGAGCATAAAATTTCGCGTTCGCAGTATTACGAAAAGGAAAATGGTTTTGTAAAACATGGCGTTTTGGGTCTGTTTCCAGAAATTAGAACACTGACATGTTCGCCGTATCTGGAACGGTTGATTCTTATAGTCAGTAATGCTCGTCCATCACTTTCCCAACAAGCGATGTTGCGGGTGGCAGAGGCTGTTCCCTTAACTCGAGAGGTGGCTGATATTGAATGTATTTCACAGATACTTGCGTCATATGGACGATCTACTTCTGATCAACCGTCCGATCGAGACTTCTGGGATCGCATACAGCGCACATTGAATCAATTGTCTCGGCTGAAGGAACGTGCAATACGAGGTCGCAACAAAAAGCAGCGGAAGAAGACCTTTTTTCATGATCAGGATTTGTGCCACAAGCGTTTAGAATTGTTACGAGAGCTCTTTTTTGATCGTTCCAAACGTATCAAAGAGATCTGTTTACAATACGGCATGGCACCAACCAGCTATTATCGTCTTGTTGAAGACTATCGTCTTTTTGGACCCTGGGCCGTTATTCCGGCTAACCTCCCGGGCAAGGAGGCCATGAGCAGTGAAACCGAGCTGACCATTGTCCTGGAAAAATTGCGTCATCCGTACTGGTCAGCGCAGCAGATCGTAAAACTCCTCAAGTTGCGTTGTTCAAGATTTGCGGTCAATAGAGTGTTCTCACGATGGGCACTAACTGACAAGAATCGTGCTCCAGTGGCTTTGGATCAATATTGCCCGAGTGAAAGGACTACAGAAGATAAACCGTTCACAGCCATAACTAGTGCTTATCATCTACATAGCGAACAGTTTCTTTTGGAGTCCCGACGAATAAACCGGCACTTTGAACTGATCTGCAAAAAAATGCGAACTCACGCATATCATCTTTGCGATCCCGGACCGCTTTTGTTAGCGCCCTTTGTCAACGATCTGGGTATCGTGCAAGCAATGGAGAGCCATGGTCCGCTACGGTTACGTGGCAAGGAACTCACCAATCTTGCTTTGCTCAATGTGTTTCGCATTTTAGGAGGATATCGTCGAATTAATCATCTGAGCAACAACAGGGACCGTTCTGTTGCGCTGGCCAGTGGTCTGGGCATATTTGGCACCCGTTCAAGATATTACCAGGATACCGTTGAATTCAAATTCGACCAACTGCATGCCCTACGCTGTGACCTGGTTAGTCGCGCTAAAGAATTAGAAATTATCAAAGGGATAAAGATCGCTTTTGACTTTCATTTTAAAAGATTTTTTGGTGAACACAGCAAAGAGAAAGGCTTGGGCAAAGGTCCGGATAAATCCGGAGATCTGGTTCCGGGATTCCGTCCACATGTCGCCTGGGACCTGGCTACCAATACGATTCTTTCGATGACTTATTATCATGGCGGTGTCAGAGCTCCGGGTATTGTGGAGCAATACTGTGAGCAGCATATCTTTCCACTTTTTGACCCGAGGGCAATACGCGAAATCTACATGGATTCGGAGTATACCAAAGAAGGTACCCTGCACTACTTCAAGCAAGTTCGCTGTCCCAATGGCGATGTATATCTGTGCTTGAAAAAGAACAAGCAGATCAAAAAGCTTATCGCCCCGGCCCTGACCACTGAGGAAGGCTGGGAAAAACATGACAACGAAGATGAAATCAAAGCCATAGTCGTGACCCTTCCTAAGACACAACTGCCCTTGAAAATCGTCATTCTCAGAGATCTCGAGACCCGGAAAAACATCAGATGTTTTGGTAGCACAAATATTCGATTGTCGTCAGAGGACCTGCTTAAAAAATACAGTTATCGATGGTTGGTTGAAAACGGATTAAAAGACTTGGTTTACAGCTATTTTGTTGATGAAATGTATGGTAGTGATCCGGAGAAAATTGAATTTGAGTTCTACTGTGTTATGGTTGCGCGATTGACTTACGAATACTTCCTTAAGGAACTGGGAGGTGAGCATTATCGCCACAAGGACGGCAACAAAACAACCTTGAACACCATGCGCAATTTGCTTTTTGAGAAACGCAACTTTACTCTTGAGCAAGACTCAAATGGTAATTTCGTCCTCACATTGCTTGACACCAACGGAAATGACTTGGAACAACGTATTGCCGCGATGCTTGACGAGCGAATGACGCGAGGAGAAAATAAGGTGCTGTGGTGGGGAAACCGAGGGCTCATATTACGTTTTGATGAGCAATACAAGCCCGAGAAAAGGTCCGGCGAGGTAGCCCGAAAAGTGTCCGGAAAACAAG
>JAGMBW010000173.1 GCA_023129535.1 Desulfobacterales bacterium | reverse complement strand
GCCGCGCCAGCGGCTTACTTGAACGGAAACATAGGTCTCTTTGGGCCACTGGAATTACTTCGAGTCCAGGTGGTCTACATTCTCAATAGACTTGAAACCGACATTAAGGACGTACTTGTGGTTGGGAGGAATGGGAGCAAAGTGGTTTGGAAGTACGGCATTAAGCCGCAGTTTGATGCAATTGAAGAGTTGCCACGTACGCCGATCCATCGGATTTCACCAGATCAACTTGTTCGCATTCCTCCAGCTAGTGAATTTGTTAAGGCAAACCTCAAAAGTCAAGAATAATCATGCACCCACGATTCAATCACGACCTGCTGGTAATCGGGCGGCAAGCGAGGGGGTTGAGTCAGGTTGCCCTTGCTCGGAGTGCAGATGTTACTCAAGGTCATCTCTCCAAGATGGAAAATGGGTTGAGTGAGCCGTCTGAGGAAGTATTGAAACGGCTCGCTGATACGCTCGATTTTCCGGAGAGCTTTTTCTCTCAACCAGATAGAGTTTATGGCCTTCCCGTCAGTGTCCATCCGATGCACAGAAAGAAAGCTCAAGTCGGGCAACGCGCGCTTGAACGCATTCACGCTGAATTGAATATCAGGTTGATGCATTTCAAACGCCTGCTTCAAGCGATTGAGCTCACGACAGAATTACCTATGCCGCAACTAGACATTGACGAGTACGACGAAGATGCTGAAAAGATAGCCGAATTGGTGCGCCGCACTTGGCTTTTGCCACGAGGGCCGTTGCAAAATCTTACCGAATGCCTTGAGCGGGCGGGTTCCTTGGTGGTTTGGTGTGACTTTTCTGGCGCTGCCATTGATGCGGTAACTCTTTCAGTTCCTGCTATGCCACCATGCGTATTTCTGAATCGTGATCAACCCGCAGACCGCATGCGGTTTTCACTTGCTCACGAACTTGGACACATGGTTATGCATCGCATTCCCACTTCTGAAATGGAGCTTCAGGCAAACGAGTTTGCCGCGGCTTTTTTGATGCCAGCTGAAGATATTCGTGGAAGCTTCAGGGGACGGGTTACATTGCCGCGTCTTGCCAGTCTAAAACGAGTTTGGCGCGTTTCGATTCAGTCACTTGTGATGAGGGCTAAAGCTATTGGGGCGATTTCTGCGAATCAAAGCCGGTACTTATGGCAGCAAATCAGTCTCAAGAAGATCAGGTTTCGGGAGCCTCCCGAGCTTGATTTTGCCCATGAGGAGCCGAGACTTCTTCCAACGATCCTAAAGCTCCATTTGGAGCAATTGGGATACTCTGTTGCTGAACTCGCCACGGCGCTTCACACCCAAGAGCCTGAGCTCCGACGAATGTATGGGCTTTTGGGAAATTCTTTGCAGGACGGGCATCTTCGTGTTGTTTCCTGATTGTGTGATCAGTCACCCTATTTAGAAGAGGCCGGCCTATAATTTCCTCCAAACCAGGGAGTTAATGCTAATCATTATTCTGAAAAAAACAGATGTAGGAGGTAAACAAGATGGCAGAAAGCAAATCCCACAAAGTAACTGCTAACCGTTTGGCGACAAGGTTTGGTGCCGAATACAATCGAGGTCAGGGTGCGGACATCCAGGCCAATGATATCATTGGCGAAATAGAGACCCCTGAGACGGTAGATAGTGGAATGAGACAGCTACGGGGGTACAGAAAACCTGTTTATGTGGCTGGTACAAACAAGAGCGCTGTTGCAAAAGCACTTGAGGCTACGAAAGGAACAACGGTTGGAGTTATGGACAATAAAGGGAGTATTATCAAAAAGTCAATGAGGGGGGAATAGGGGCGGTTGAGGAAGAAAAAGGATTCGCCCCTAAAGGTGAGTTTCATGGATGTCCCCGATTTCCCGAATTTGTCCCAAGTCAAGGGCAGGCCCCCGCTTTTCCCTGATCCTCCTGATGCCATATCTCAACGGCAGAATATTATGGTGGTGTCTCGTGCCATGACAATCCGTGCTGGAGCTGTTTTCCGGCGAGATTCGCATGAAGACGGAAGAAAAGATGGAGGAAGCTAAGGTATGACCAAAGGCCTAAGATATGACGAGATTGGGTATTGGTCCGAGATTAAGCTTGATATCATCAAAGAGTATGCTGCTGCCTACTCTCGCATTCTGAGCAGCCGGAGCAGTCCTATCTTCTACCATTTCTACATTGATGCATTTGCCGGAGCAGGAAAGCACAAGTCAAAAAGTACGGGTGAGTTTGTCCTCGGTAGTCCGGCCAACGCGCTGCTGGTCAGTCCCCGATTTCGAGAATACCACTTCATTGATTTGGACGAACAGAAAATTGAATCACTTGAGCAGTTGGCTGGAACTCGCCAAGACGTTTACATCCATCACGGCGACTGCAATCATATATTGCTGGACAAGGTCCTCCCGAGGGCTAGGTACGATAATTATCGGCGTGCTCTCTGCGTCCAAGACCCATATGGCCTCGATCTTGATTGGGAGGTGATATATACGGTAGGGCAAATGCAATCGGTAGAAATATTCGTGATTTTTCCCGTTGCTGACATGAATCGAAATGTCCTTTGGCGGAAACCCGAAGGCGTTTCTCCCGCTCAGATCGATCGAATGAATAGATTTTGGGGAGATGACTCCTGGCGCAAAGAAGCATATGCTTCGTCACGACAAATGTCATTCTTCAAAGAGAGCCAAGAGGAGAAGGTATCGAATGAAACAATAGCAGAGGCTTTCCGAAGACGACTGAAAGAGGTTGCCGGTTTCCCACATGTGCCCAAGCCGATTGCCATGCGGAACACACAGAACGCCGTAGTGTACTACCTGTTTTTTGCATCGCACAAACCCGTGGCAGAAAATATTGTGCAATACATTTTCAACAAATATGAAAACATGAGGGGAAACTGATGGCTGCAAACTCTGCTATTGAATGGACAGATGCCACCTGGAACCCCGTCACGGGATGCACAAAGATCAGTCTTGGTTGTCAGAACTGTTATGCTGAAAGGATGGCTCACCGTCTCCAAGCGATGGGACAGTCGAATTATACCGCGGGCTTCAAGGTAAGAACGCACGAAAACGCGCTATCTCTTCCGCTGACGTGGAAGAAATCCCGCACAATATTCGTCAACTCCATGAGTGACCTTTTTCATGAGAAGGTTCCAGCCGCGTTCATATCGAAAGTGTTTCGAGTAATGAACGAGGCGCAGCAGCACACCTTTCAGGTTCTCACAAAGCGTTCGGAAAACATGCGAAGGCTCAGCCATAGTCTACCTTGGCCGGAAAATGTCTGGATGGGCGTCACCGTCGAAAACAGCGACTATCTCAAGCGAATGGACGACTTACGAGACACACCCGCAAGGATAAAATTCGTTTCTTTTGAGCCTCTTTTGGGGCCAATCCTCGACATTGATTTGACCGGCATTGACTGGGTTATTGTTGGAGGTGAATCCGGTCCCAAAGCAAGGCCCATGTCCCCCTCGTGGGTGAAAGATATCCGCGACCAGTGCCTGGCTGTCGAAGTGCCTTTTTTCTTCAAGCAGTGGGGAGGATTAAACAAGAAAAAAGCAGGCCGGGTATTGGATGATCGAACGTGGGATGATATGCCTGCGATTGCAGGGATGGTCAGTCAGGTATTCGGAGCTTGATATGTGGAAATCACAGATCAAGATGTGAAGCCGGTTCTATGGAGACTCGGCGAAAGCAAAAAAGGACAAGTGGTTGAAAAAAAGGGGTGAAGAGGTTCAAGGGGCTTTGCTCACAAACCTTCCGATTCTCACAGTGAGAAAATGTGAGAAAGGCTATTCAGTGTGAGGAAAAATGAACACCATTGAGAAAACAGGACAGCCTGAAAATCGTAAATTTGAGTTGAAAAGAACCCTGCCCTCTGGACCAAAGTGGGTAAAAACCATTGTCGCTTTTGCGAATGGAGCTGGAGGAGAGTTGATTCTTGGGGTAGATGATAAAAGCAGAGATATAGTAGGAATAGAGAACCCTTTTGAGCTGGAAGAAAAGATTTCAAATACTATTCATGATAGTGTCCGCCCATCAATTTTCCCGTATATACAGACCATTAATCTGAAAAACAGACAGATCCTTAGTGTCCAGATTCTTCCTGGCCAGCAAAAACCCTATTATCTTGCTTCTAAAGGCCTGGAAAAGGGCACTTATATCCGTATCGGGTCAACCAACAGGCAGGCCGATCTTTCCGCCATCGAGGAGTTGAAACGTCAGGCTTACGGCATTAGTTGCCTTGATCAGATATTTTTCCAGTGGGGTAAAGACGCTTTAGATAACGAGGCGTTGAATACTTTTTTCAAGAGGCTTCTTGGAGTTAAGAAGCCGTTGCTTAATCACTTTTTTCATTATGTGATACTAAGGAAAAACAATGGGGACATCTTTCCCACCTTTCTCGGGGTGGTCCTTTTTGGAAAAAAAGATTTACCAGAATTAAGGGGGTTTGACTATTCGAAAATTAAGATTACCAGATATAAAGGAATTGACAGAACAGAAATACTATCTACACAATTCTTTGAACCGCCTCTCGCTCTGAAAGTAGGGAGTATTATTGATTACACCCTATCCGAGCTTCCCGAGACCCAAAAACTCGTAGGTGCAAAAAGACAGAGGATTCCGCTATTGCCGGCATTTGCTGTAAGGGAGGCTGTCATCAATGCCATTGTGCACAGAGATTACAGTTTGAAAGGAGCCTCCGTGCAAGTGGATATCTTTAGTGATAGTTGCGAAATAACAAGTCCCGGTGTGCTCCCCGGCACTTTAAGCATTGATCTATTGGGCCAGGGTATTTCAGAAATAAGAAACAGAAGCCTTGCCCGTATTTTTCGCGGAGCTGGCTTTATGGAAGAGCTTGGAAGCGGAATTTCAAGAATGATCCAGGAGATGAAGAATTCAGGCAATCCGGGGCCGGCGTTCGAGGAAAAAGGCCAATATTTCTGTGTTACCCTCCGGGCGAAGCCACAAATGACATTCCATTTGGAAGTATTATATCAAACACTTAGATCAAAAGGAGCGTTGTCTTCTTCCCAGATATCAAAGAAGACAAATATTCATCAAAATACGGCCATAAAAAGGCTAAGAGAGCTTATAGATCTAGAAATCATAGAAAAGATAGGTTTAGGAAGAAACACGAAATATAGAGTCAAAGAATAATTCGGCAAGGCTGGCAGATATCCGTGAGCAGTGATTGGCTGCCGAAGTTCCTTTCTTCTTCAAGCAGCGTGGAGGATTAAACAAAAAGAAAGCAGGCCGGGTATTGGACGGTCGAACGTGGGACGATATGCCTGTGGTTGCAGGTAAAGAGAGAATCGGGTTTTCCCTGTTCACATGCGGAAATCACGGATCAAAATGAAAGCCGGTTTTGTCATAGAATAGAATAAAGGATTACTAATTTGACAGATAGGGCTGAAAAATGTCAAGATAGTCCAATGGTTAGATGCTTTGCGCAATTTTCCCTTTGCCCGGAGGTACATTGATGATTGACATTGATAAACAGATCAGTTTTTGGCGCAACAGTGCTGAGGAGGATCTGGCCGTGGCACGTGATCTCGTGCACCGGAACCGTATACGGCACGGTTTATTTTTTGCCCACCTCGCGTTGGAGAAGGCATTGAAAGCACATGTCTGCTGCGTAACGCAAGATATTGCACCCCGATTACACAACCTGGTTCGCTTGGCCGAGTTGGCAGAACTCGATATACAACCCGCCCAGATGGATATTTTAGCGGAAATGAACTCCTTCAACATTGAAGGCCGCTATCCTGATACATTATCGCCGCCCCCATCTCAGGAGGAAGCCCAGCACTATATGACCCAAGCAGAAGAGGTATTTCAATGGTTGATCAGTATGTTTTGAAAAGCGTGCGAAACTATTTGAAGGCTGTCCGAACGGAGGGAATTGCCGTCCGATTTGGGATTATTTTCGGCTCTCATGCTACCGGCCGATCGGACCGTTGGAGCGACATTGATGTTCTCGTAGTATCTCCCCGTTTTGATGCCCCGCGGAACCGGCGGGATATAGACCTGCTTTGGCGTTTGGCAGCGAAATCGGACAGCCGGATCGAGCCAATCCCTTGCGGGGAACGCCAATGGGAAGAGGACTCATCAAGCGCTATCGTGGAAATTGCCCGGCGCGAGGGTGAGACGATCAGCCTTGGTGAAGCTGAGTAAGAATCCCTTAGTACGACGTCATCGGAGATCAACAAAATACCAACAATTGTCCAAACGGAGAGCGTCATCAATGATCAGCATTTAGGTGTTGAGGCCAATCTTTTTCAAGCAGTGGGGAAGATTCAACAAGAAGGAGGAGGGGCGTTTGTTGGATGGCCGAACGTGGGATGATATGCCTGGGGTTGCCGGGATAGAGAGAATCAATGGCGTATCTTGACATATGCTAATCACAGATCAAGGTGTGACCCAAATCCATTCGGCTCGTGACCCCAGGCCCCTCTATTGAAAAACAACTTACGCATGGCCTGGAAGAACATTCCGGAGGTTCTACGTAACCGTAACAAGGATTATTGTATGACTATATTTCCCATTGATCTCAATCTACAACTGACGCAAGACAGATTAATTGATATTTTCATTCTTCAATGGCATACCCCTTTGCCAGCCCATGATCATATTTGGAAAAAGATTCCACCTCAGTTAGCTGAAGAAAAGGTTGCACTCTTTGACAACTTCGGTAAGTGGCTTTTGAATTATTTCGATGTTAATACGCCTTCCCGGCCTCTCTTTATTGTGACACCTGAACTTTCTATGCCGATTTCCTGTGAGAATCTTTTGGATCAGATCGTGAACAGAATTAATCGCCCAACCGTCATCATTGCAGGCCTTCAGTTCTTGGAGTGGGAAGAATATAGCAACTTAATCCACAACCTCCCTTGCATGCCTGAGTCAGCAACTTGGCTTACCGATGGCCATGCGAATCACATTGTCAATGCCGCAGGTATCTGGATTCGCGATGCCAACGGCGAAGTCAAACGGTACATACAACCCAAACTTCACCCTCAAGACCATGAGCAGGCAATTCCGGTTTACCAAGGACAAAATGTTTTGGTTTTTCGTTCCGTTGATCAGAGAACAGGTCCAAGGCTTAATTTCTGCGTCCAGATTTGCAGTGATTTCAGCAATGCTGACTTCGTCCAACAATTACGACATGGTATTGCGGCAAAGTGCGAAGGGCTATGCCTCGATCTAACTTTTTTGATCCAATGCAATCCTAATCAGGACTCCATCCAATTCAAACAGGCGGTACAAGCATACTATGAAGTGCCCAATGGGATGACACCCACTAAACAAGGATGCTTACTGTTTGTGAATAACGCAAATGAAAAGGCTGGCAAGTCAAAAATATGGGGATGTTCTAAGCTCCACTTTCCTTACGAGACGTGGCGCTACTTAGAATTCCCACCACCGACGTATTGGATTACCAATGACAAACAGCATAACCATCAGGCCGTGACACTGCGTGAATCAGGCCCTGGCATATATTGGCTGACTTACAAACCACACTACTTGGTGCGGCGTCTTGCCGGTAGCGGACAATCAGTACCATTTCAAGGTACCCCTGGCTTTGCGTTTATCGATGGAACAACATTTGGCCAGGGAACGGTTGCCGACCTTTTCCTCCCGATACCAGCGGTATGCCATTGGTTACATGGCGAATGGAACGAAGGAAAAGATGAACTCAAGTTGCGCCTTGAAGAAAACAAAACCAAACAGGACGTTGAAGAAAACAAAACCAAACAGGACGTTGCTGACTACTACCTGAATTTATACAGATCGGGACTCGATGCTTGGTCTCAGGTTATAGGACATCATGATAATTGGGCTCGGAGAGCCGTAAACACATATTTTACATGTTGCAAAAAAGAGTTTTACCCCGCCAAGGAAACGGAGCCGCAAGAATGGCATCCCGATGTTTCCAGCGCTGTGAAACAGATGATGCGAATCTACGCACTATTAGTGGCGGGTGTTCAAGCTTTTCCTGGCGGATCAATCAGTCCCAACTTTGAAGGACTCCACCATGCATCGGCCGCAAATGAATTGCATATCACTTTTTTATGGGGTGACGGCGAAATCCCGCCACGAAAGATGATCACAGATTATATTGTTGAAAGAGAAAACCGCGGTCTGTGCGACCTACTGTCTGCAAAATGCTTCTTGATACTGGTGAACCCCGCAGGTTGTCCTGATAGAGGAGATCTCTTGGAGGCCATTAAGAAGGATGGATGCGACATTGTTAGACAATCTTCGCCAGATAACGCAAGCCCTCATTTGCAACAAGAAGGTGATATTGTGCATAGTCGAGGAGATAAACCATTGATGTGGCTGTACGATGGTGAACTTCTAGGTGAAGTTGACCTTGCAGAAGATAAAAATAATCTTGCAGAGCGTATAAAGCAAATCATTGGAGCGCAACTATCATGAAGGACAATAAGGAAGAAATCTCATCTGTGTTCAAAAAGGCTGAATGGAAAGAGATCACTCTCTCGCATGACATGGAAAAAGCGGGACTGAATGGTATCTTCGTCAGTGGGTATGCAGCGGTCGGTGTGGTCATCGCGGGCAGCACAAGCGACGTAGTATCCTGTTGGACGGACTGCCAGTTGCAAATGTCAGATCTGCGAGAGAATAAAGCTGTCGGCATGGAAAAGGACCTATATTTAATTTTTATTGTTTTGGATATTGATGTGTCGGAACTAAGTGGTTTACAGACTATTGTTAACGATACACACGTATGCCGCAAAATATGCATCGAGCGAAAAGGAAGAACATTGGAGGAAACGCTCATGGACACCCCATTTTTGAAAGTGGTAGTTCAACCGAAGAAAATAGACACAAAAGTACCGGATGCTGGAGTTGTTTTGAGTGAGTATGGGATGCCGCATCATCTATTAAAAGATTTATCAAGTCGATCACCAGTGGCAATTCTCGATAGATTTTTGGCTGGAGAGTACAAAAACGAGGTGAAGTCTGATGAGAATTAATCGAATTGCATTGGAAAACTTCAGATGCTTCCGGCAGGTTGAGATTGATTTATCTGCCGATGTTGTTGCCATTTATGGGCGGAACGGTGTTGGCAAGACAGCTATTTTTGATGCCCTGGAATTTGCACTGCTCGGCAGTATTGGACGCTTTGATCAGGAATCAACCGGACCACCTTACTACCTTCCGCATGTATTATCTGATGATAATGGCACGATCCGTGTCGGCTTTAAGGGTGATACTGACGATTGGGTTAAACTTGACATCGATCGGACTAATTTTAATGTTCACATAGAGTCAAGCGGCAATTGGAGAAGCCATAGTGAATTGTTGTATGATTTCTTTGTGAATGAGCATTATTTTCCTCCAAGACGAGACGTCTCAAGAGTGGCTGAGCTATTTAGGGCGACTGTTTTTCTGTCCCAAAATACTATGCGGGACTTTGTTCAGGGTGCTGATATTGCCAAACGTTCCAGGATCTTGTCATATCTTGCCGGTTCCGGGTATATCCAGAGATGTTTTGATAAAGCCAAGGACGTTACGAAAGAGGCAAAGAAGAGAGAGAGACAGGTACAGGCCAAATTGGGTGAAGCTGAGAGAACGGTATCAGAAATAATGGCAAGGCTTGCTGAACAGGATGCGCGAATAGAGGTGATTCGCAAAAGGTTGGGTGAGGGAGCTATTTCCTATGATGTTGTCTTGAGGGCATTGGAAGATGCTGGCATTTCGGTGAGCATGATTATGCCTCAAACCCCAGAAGATGCAGAAACTTTTTCGGCGGCTGTTAGGGGTGCTAGTAATGAACGGATCACTATATTGGAGGAACGAAGCAAACTGCTGGCGCAGCTTGAGGCTATGAATCAACTACATCCGGATCGATTAAAAAGGCGTAGGGAATTACATGAAATGGTGGAAAAGGCTCGGGAAAACCTGGTTGAACTGCTCAAGAGAGAAAATACAACGACCGAATATTTGAAAAATTTGGATGCAAAAATAAATGAACTAAACCTGAACATCTCAGAAAAAGCCAAAATTTTTGAATCCCTTCAGATGCTCCATGGACTTCAACGCCAATGGGCCGAATTGACAAAGGCTCAGAAAAACACGTCGAATAAAATGGAACAGATTCAGAGTGAACTTAATTTGGCAAGGTCCAAGTTTGAAAAAAGTCGGGCCGTATTGGATCTGGCAAAAAAGAGACTCGGAGATTACGTAACGGCAGCCAAGAAGACGTCATCCAATTTGGCAAAATTGAAAGCATTAGGACAATCTCTCTCAACGTATGTGGCCTCAAAAGGCAAAATCAAACAACTGGAATCCCGGGTTAATGAGTTGAACAAAAAACGCTCCCATTTGGAAGAACAAGTAGCCAAACTGCGGAGCCAACATTTCAAACTCACAGATAGAATTGACGCGCTTAATAGAAAGATATCTGGCATGAAGGCATCATTGCGAGAGGGAGCCGATTTGCTTGCTCGCCTCAAACAGTATGCCACTGGCGACGTGTGCCCTTTGTGCGGCCACACTCATCCTTCGGCGCAAGCACTGGAAGATGCCATTGATATCCGGATCAAAGACGTCCCCGCTGCTTTCCAGGAAGCAGTAAACGAACTCCAAAATTTATCAGACAAGTTGGTCGTACTAAATGCCGATTTAGAGGGCTATGAAAAAAATCTCAAATACGTGGATGTCGCGCTTCGCAAAGCACTGAGCGAGCGCGAAGAAACTGTTTTAGTCATTCAAAAGATCGAAGGCAATTCACTTGCCCTGGATGCCCCTTTGACACCTGAAAATCTTGAGGCTTTAATTAATAAGTGCCAAGCCTCATTGGCTGAGCTCCAGACCAATTGCCGGCAAGCCGATGAACGATCCAATAAAGCTGAGGAACAGTTAAAAGATGCTAAGAGCGCCACACAATCTTTGGAGGACGTTTTGTCTGAGCATACTGAGGTCTATAAAAATTACCAACACAATTTGGACGATGTAGAGCGGCAGTTGATAGAATTAGGAATGTCTAAAGAGAGCAAATTGTCAGAAAATCAGGTTTTGAGTCTAGTTGAAACTGCACGGACCCAATTAGCTGATCTGAATAAACAGAAATCCGAACAGGAAACCGTGAGAGGCAAAGCGCAAAGTCAATGGGATGCCTGTCGCACTGAACGGATGAAGTTAGAAAGTAGCTTGACGGAGTGGGAGCAAACTCTTGGCCGTTTGACAGCGGAAATCGATGATTTCCATTTTAGGTGTAGGACTTTACAATTGCCGGTGGACGCATCTTCTGACATCATTGCAGAGGCCAGGAATCGCCTGTCTCAGGACAAAGATAGATTACATTCAGCGAG
Organism: Desulfobacterales bacterium; assembly: GCA_023129535.1. GTDB lineage: Bacteria > Desulfobacterota > Desulfobacteria > Desulfobacterales. The sequence continues at coordinate 7,904 of JAGMBW010000173.1, read as the reverse complement.
GCAGATTATTGAACGCTATGAATGGTTTCTCAAGACTACTGCATTAGAAAGGAAGCGCAAAGAGCTTCATCTGATAATTAGGGACGCCAAGCATACTGTGAACCAAAGGAACGGACAGATTGTAAAACTTCGTGAGGCTGCAAACGAAACGGAAAATTGGATTTCAGCGCTGTCTGAAAGCGTCGATCTTTCTGTAAAGGCAAAGATTGCTGCGCACGAACCAGAGATGATGCGGCTTTTCAAGGCCATGATACCGTGTCCTTACCTTTTCGATAAAGTGACAATGAAACGTGGAGATGCTGGGTTGGAACTCGGATTACGATATCGTGGCCAAGAAGAAAACGCAGGAGAACCACATTTTTTCCTAAGTAATGCTCAAGCGAACGTATTGGCTCTATCTATATTCCTATCGTTTGCGGCGGATCAGAATTGGTCCAAATTGGAAACCATTCTGTTAGATGATCCAGTACAACATCTTGATGATCTTGATGCTGTAGCATTCCTTGATAACCTCCGTGCTACGGCCTTGGGCAAGTTTGGTCCCAGGAAGCAAATTATAGTCTCAACTTGTGATAAGAATCTCTACTTGTTTATGATTCGCAAATTTGGACTGCTTGAAGCAGATGGTCTTCATTTTACCGGAATATCGCTCCTTGATACGGGCTTCGGGGGGCCAGAGATTATTTATGATGTAGGTGGGCCACAGGGTCGCCGGTTACTTCTTAGAGCTGTTTGATCATGTTGCGTTTCAAGGCAGAGTCGCGGCTGCACATTTGACGGAACTGAGGGTTGAGTGATAACGGAAATATTTCATGACTAACAACATATGCTGGGGACTGGACAATCCTCATCCGTTTTCGCAGATGAAGACGGAATTGATTTGGGAAGGGAAATATGACGAGTATGGAAACCGGCGAACGGTAGACATCGTCGCGTGCTCCATGCCGCCTCAGAAGATCGAGACGATTTATGAGACAGATAAGAGCTGTTTGCGCTGCACAAGTGCGGCGAGGGCATCAAATTGATACGGAGTTTTGCGGATAGTTATCGCGACTGAAGCACACGTCATTGTCTGCAACTATGCGCTGACACGTGACTGGAGGAGGTGAATCGGATGGCAGGGAAGAAGAAGGCCGGCAAGAAACCGATTGAGCAATACGACCACAAGGGAAAGAAGCGGGTCAATAATCCGCCGGTTGGTCTGGTGACGCCTGATACGGATAAGGAGACGGGAAAGAAACAATATGCTTATGACCCGCATATCGACCCGAGCCTACAATGGGCAGGCAAGGCCGAGCATACCTCTTTTGAGGTGCCTAATGTATCCCTTCATGTCCACGAGCGTATAGACCCCCGCACCATTATCGAGGCGGTGCGCAAAAGAAACGGACAAAAGTACGATCAACTTTCTTTGTTTGCCGAAGCCGAGGAAAATCCGCCCTTAAGAGAAGCCATTGAATTTTACAAGCACAAGCACAATTGGTCAAACCGCCTTGTGGCAGGAGACAGCCTGCTGGTGATGAACTCCCTTCTTGAAAAGGAGGGTATGGCCGGCAAAGTGCAGATGATTTATATGGACCCGCCCTACGGCATTAAATACGGCTCCAACTTCCAGCCCTTCGTGAACAAGCGGGATGTGAAAGACGGCAAGGATGAAGATTTGACTGCCGAACCGGAGATGATCAAGGCCTTCCGTGATACGTGGGAATTAGGGATTCATTCCTATTTGACCTATCTGCGGGACAGGCTGCTGCTGGCAAGGGAATTACTGACGGAGAGCGGGAGTATCTTTGTGCAGATTTCGGATGAGAATGTGCATCGAGTGCGATGCTTGATGGATGAAGTGTTTGGTGTAGAAAATTTTTGTGGCATTATTACCTTTATTAAGACTGCCGCATTAGCCGGCAATCTAATATCAAGGAATTATGATTATATTGTGTGGTATACGCTGGATATCAAGAAAGTAAAATATCGTCAGTTATTCCTTCCAAAGCAAGAAAGAACTGAGTTTGGAACATTTTCTTGGATTGAGTTCCCAGACGGTAATTGTAGGAGACTAAGTAAGACTGAAATGAAAGGCGAGGTGGATTTGCCTGATGGAAAAAGATTTCGTGCATCTGACATATCCGGTCAAGGAGAAACAAAGACTGGATCTTTTGAATTTGAGTTTGAGGGGAAAATCTATTTGCCCTCAAAAGGTAGACATTGGTCAACAAATAAAAAAGGCATGGAAGGGTTACGTGAACAAAATCGCATTGTTTCGATGGGCAAAATATTGGCTTATAAGAGATATCAAGGTGACTATCCTGTTATGCCAATAGTTAATGCCTGGGATGACACTGTTATAGGAACCTTCACAGCAAAAAGTTATGTAGTTCAAACAAGTGAAGTTACCGTCCAACGCTGCCTCCTCATGACCACCGACCCCGGCGATCTCGTCTTCGACCCCACCTGCGGTTCCGGTACTACGGCCTACGTTGCCGAGCAGTGGGGCAGGCGCTGGATCACCTGCGATACATCACGGGTTGCTCTTGCCCTTGCCAAACAACGGCTGATGACCGCACTGTATGACTATTACGAACTGGCCCATCCCGAAGAAGGCGTGGGAAGTGGTTTCAAATACAAGACCGTGCCCCATATCACCCTGAAGTCCATTGCCAACAATGAACCGCCAGCACAGGAAACCCTTTTTGACCAACCTTTCACAGACAAATCCAGGGCAAGGGTCTCCGGCCCCTTTACTGTGGAGGCGGTGCCTGCCCCGGTTGTAAAACCTCTGGATGATATAAGTGCATACAGTAATACGACACCCCCCGCAGATGAGTCTGTTGCCCGCAGCGGCGAGACGTTACGCCACGGAGAGTGGCGGGATGAGCTTCTCAAAACCGGCATTAGGGGTAAGAGAGGCCAGTTTATACTCTTTTCAAGGGTCGAGCCTTTGCCAGCAACCCGCTGGCTCCATGCCGAGGCGGAAACAAGACCGAATGATCTGGGGGCTGATTCTGTTCGGGAAAAACAGGGAATCTACGGTCAACCGGTTCGGGCGGTTATCTCCTTTGGCTCCGAACATGCGCCGTTAGAACAGCGGCAGGTGGAATTGGCCATCGAGGAGGCACAAAAGCTTGTTCCCAGACCCAAAATCATTGTCTTTGCAGCATTCCAGTTTGATCCCGAGGCCGCAAAGGACATTGACGAGACCGACTGGCCGGGCGTTACCCTTCTCAAGGCCCAGATGGATGATGACCTTCTGACCGAGGACCTGAAAAAGAAACGGAGAAGCAACCAGAGCTTCTGGCTCGTGGGCCAACCTGATGTGAGGATTGAGGAGATCAAGAAAGGCAAAGACAAGGGTAAATATCGCGTGGAGGTTCTGGGTTTTGATTACTGGAACACCAAGACCGGCGTCATTGAATCCGGTGGAACGGATAAGATCAGCATCTGGATGCTGGATACCGACTATGATGGCAGGAGCCTTTTCCCGAAACAGGTGTTTTTCCCCATGTCCGGCCAGAAGGACGGATGGTCGCGCCTTGCAAAGAATCTGAAGGCGGAGATTGACGAGGAACTTATTGAGGCATATCGCGGGACGGTTTCGCTGCCGTTTGAGACAGGTGAAAACCGGCGCATAGCAATAAAGATCGTGGATGACAGGGGAATCGAATCACTAAAGATCCTGGAGGTGCAATAATGGCTGGTAAATGGAAAGAGGTGGTAAGGCTTACAACTGCCGAGACACATTACGATCAGTCGGCACGTCCAATTGAAGATATATTGGAAGAGCTTGCAAGAGAAATCCCTCAGGAAGAGTGGGACAGACTCCCCGGTGACTTGAATGATAATCTGGATCACTACCTGTATGGAATGCCTAAGAAATGAAAAATTCTACAAGCAACAGGATTGACCAGCTCATCATCAATTCGCCCTATGAAGAGCCAAAGCATTACTGGAGCTATGACAGGGAGACCAGGTTGTTTGCGCTCAAAGAGGGGAGACGTCCGGCAGGCTATGTGGTTGCTTCAGAAGGATCAAAAGCATTTGATGATCCCGGTGTTTTTGTCGAAATACCGCTGGTAAACCAGATCAGGACCCGCGTCGATGCGTGGCGTGAAAACGGATATCCAGGAGTTACGGGGATTACCAAACGATTATTAGAGCATTGGAAGAATCCTGAGGAACGGGAATATCGCCGGTTCTTTTTTTGCCAGTTGGAGGCCATTGAGACGCTCATCTGGCTCACCGAAGCGTCGGATGCGGAGAAAGTGGGCATAGATATTCCTTTGGATGGAGGGCCGTTTAAGCGCCTTTGTTCCAAGATGGCAACCGGCTCTGGCAAGACGATTGTAATGGCCATGCTGATTTCCTGGCAGGTATTGAACAAGGTCACTTATCCCCAGGATGCAAGGTTTTCCAAATATGTTTTCGTTGTGGCGCCGGGTCTTACGGTGAAAAGCCGTCTTCAAGTGTTGATGCCTTCCTGCCGTGAAAACTACTATGATGAGTTCAATGTCGTACCAATTGGGCTCAAGGAAAAACTGCGCCAGGGTAAAATCCTCATCCGCAACTGGCACGCCCTTCAATGGGAGAGGGAAGAAAAGATCGCCAAAAAGAAGAGCGTGGATAAAAGGGGCGTGAAGAGCAACGAGGCATATGTCCATGAAGTCTTAGGTGAGATGGCGAAGGCAAATAACATTGTTGTGATCAATGATGAGGCCCACCATGCGTGGCGCGTGCCTGCCGAGTCAAAGGTAAAAGGGGTAAAAAAGGCAGAATTAGAAGAGGCGACCATATGGGTAAACGGACTGGATCGTATCCATGAGGCGAGAAACATATTAAGCTGCCACGATTTTTCGGCCACCCCATTCGCACCATCGGGCAAGAAGAGTTATGAAGAGGCCCTTTTCGGATGGATTATTAGCGATTTCGGGTTGAATGACGCCATAGAGTCAGGTCTCGTAAAGACCCCGCGAGTAGTCATCCGTGATGACGGTAAACTGACCAAGGAGTACAAGTCCCGCTTTTACCATATTTACAATGATCCTGAAGTCAAAGACGACATTAACCGCAAAGCAGAACCGCACGAACCCTTGCCCGATCTGGTAACCAACGGGTATTATCTTTTGGGAAAGGACTGGCTGGAAACAGCCAAAGTCTGGGAAGATGCTGGATTCAAGACGCCTCCGGTTATGATCTCTGTGGCGAACCGGACCGAGACTGCCGCCCGCGTAAAATATGCCTTTGATCATAAAAAGATCCGTATTGATGAGTTGTGCATCCCCGAAAAAATCCTCCATATTGATTCCAAGGTCCTTGAGCTGGCCGAATCCCAGGAGGAGGTTGTTTGGGATGGATCGGAAAACGGGCAAACCCACAAGTTATCGAAAAAGGAACTTGCAGAATCTCTCCGCCGAACCGTTGACACCGTGGGCCAGACCGGGAAACAGGGGGCATTAGTACAGAAAGTGATCTCTGTGGGCATGCTTTCCGAGGGATGGGACGCAAAGACCGTGACGCATATAATGGGACTTCGCGCCTTCTCCAGCCAATTGCTGTGTGAACAGGTGGTTGGCCGGGGTCTGAGGAGGACCTCTTACGAAGTCAATTCGGAAACGGGCCTTTTTGAAGCCGAGTATGTCAATATCTTTGGGGTGCCGTTTACTTTCCTGCCGCACGAATCCAAGGACGGTCCGCCTCCGCCTCCACCAAAACCAAAAACACGCATTGAACCGGTCATTGAGAAAAGCCAATTCGAAATAAGCTGGCCAAATGTCATTCGCATCGAACATGTATTCAAACCGGTGCTGAAGCTCGATATGAATAGAGTGCCACCCTTGGAGTTATCGGCCTATGACACGGCAACCCTGGCAGAGCTTGCTCCCATTGTGGAAGGAAAGCCCGATGTGACCCGGATCTCTACTATCGACCTTGAAGATCTGGGACGAAAGTTCAGGATGCAGAAGATCATCTTTGAAACGGCAAGAGATGTCTTTGATCAAATGAAACCCGGTTGGAAAGCGAGCAAGGAATATTTGCTGGCCCAGTTGATACGGCTGGTAGAGGCGTTTATTGGATCTGATAGGATTCAAATAGTGCCGCCGCTTTTTTATCAGGATGATGTTAAGCGTCGCATTCTTTTGACGCTTAACATGAACAAAGTGGTCCAGCACATCTGGGAGGCCATTCGTTTTGAGAACTCAGAATCTATTGAACCTGTATTTGATAGAGACTTTCCTATTCGTTCCACCGGAGCTATGCAAGCCTGGTATACTGGCAAGCCCTGTGAACATACCCGGAGATCTCATATCAAGATGTGTGTCTTTGACAGCACGTGGGAGGCCAGCGAAGCCTTTGAATTGGATCACAATGCCCATGTTGAGGCATGGGTAAAAAATGATCACCTTGGATTTGAAATTCTATACGTCTTTGGAGGCGTGGTCAGAAAATATCGGCCGGATTTCATTATCCGGCTCAAGACCGGAGATCTTCTCATTCTGGAAACTAAAGGACAGGACACTCAGCGTGATAAGACAAAACGCAGGTTCTTAGATGAATGGGTGAACGCCGTTAATGAATATGGCGGTTTTGGAGAGTGGATGTGGGCAGTATCCAAGAACCCGGCAGATGTGAAAATGATCATCGAGGATGCTGCGCAGCTGTGACTTCTCGATTTCTGGGCCGTGGACTTTGACTGCCCTATTTGCTGTAGTGGATACCCTCTACAGGTTTTCGAAATGAGTACGTCGCTCATCAGGATAGAGAACTAAGCGATCCAGAGCTTGCGAAGGAGGCACTCAAACAATGTGCAAACGGGCTTCAGAGGAGTTCAGAAAGTGAAAGCGCTGGAATCTCTTTGGAAAGAGACCAAAGAGAGGTTCGATAAAGTCGAAAAATCCCCGGTTGATTGTTATATTGCTTTTCTGCGAGAAGTGGCAAAAATCTATTTGAAGCAAAGCAGAAGGGTATTTTTCCGAGAGAATCGGATTGTTCACTGGGGTAAAGTAGGGGGACGTTCTTTAGTTTTACAGTTTTGAAATAATCGATTGATGTAGTTCGATGTTCTAACTCGATTATATAGGAATTTCCATTTTTCAGATAGGATATACAGGAAACTCAGGGACGTAGTTGACCCCGGCGAAAAGGTGGACTTAAAAGATCTGCACTACCGGCTGATCAAGCCGCTAATATGGTGGTAAGAATATGAAAAAGATTAACGAAATCAGGGAAATCATAAGGCAACACCGCAATGTTCTTGAAGAGAAATATGGCGTCGTTGTTGTGGGTATTTTCGGCTCGTATGTGCGGGGTGAACAAGGGAGGCAGAGCGATATTGATCTGCTGGCGGAGATTCTCCGACCCATCAGCCTGCTTGAGATAGTAGGCGCTGAAATCTACCTGAGCGAAGTTCTGGGAGGGAAAGTGGATTTAGTGCCCAAGCGCGACGTCCGAGAAGAACTGCGTGACGGCATTCTCAAAGAGGTGGTAAACATATGAAGCGGAACGTGACACTGTACGTCAAGGACATTATCCAGAACATGCATGATGCAGAAGAGTTCATTCAAGGGCTCTCTTATGAGGCGTTTGCTTCCGACAAGAAGACCTTCAATGCCGTCGTGCGGGCCATCGAGGTCATTGGCGAGGCAGTTAAAAAAATTCCAGACAGCGTGCGCAGCCGATACCCCGTTGTCCCCTGGAAAGAAATGGCGGGAATGCGCGACAAGCTCATTCATTTCTATTTCGGTGTTGACCGAGAAGCTGTCTGGATAGCGGTGAAAGAACGCATCCCCGCAATCAGACCTATCTTCGAGCAAATCCTTCAGGACCTTGAGAAATAGAAGAAATGAGCAGCATTTTCCTGCAAGATATGGTGAGGTACATCGGGGACGTCCATTGGAATATTGGTTGACAAC
>JAGMBW010000172.1 GCA_023129535.1 Desulfobacterales bacterium | reverse complement strand
TTTTGAATATGATATTGAGGATTATCGGGAGGAGCTTGAGCCCCCAGTACCAGATAATCTCCGAAATCTATCAGCACCACTGCAAAGTTTCATAGATTTCTTCGAAATTGATAAGAATCTAATCAGCGCGGCATCCGAAGCCAGTGTCAATAGAACCGATTCCTCCGTACCTGCTATCAAAGAGTCAGTCGCTAAGCTTACAGAAACCGAACGAATCGATTTTCTCGTTAGATTTGCGAAAGGTGAGGCACATGTAAATCTCCAGCTACAAAAAAGACTCCGTGAGCTTTCCTCAGAAAAAGCAAGAATTGGTGAGCCTTCCCAAAAACGAACAGTTGGTGCATTACTACGATCATCTCAAGAAATTCTCAAATGTAAAAAGGAAGAAGAACGACAAAAAGCTGAACGGGCTAGAATTCGTAAACTTCAGAAGCTTGAAAAACAGGAAGCAGAATTGTGGGAACGAGTTTCTGTGTTGATTAATACAAAGAAAACCAAAGCTTATGATGAAGCTATTGATATCCTTAAAGACCTACGCGATTTGGCAAAGCATCTCAATCAATTTGATCGATTTAAGTCAATGATTAACAAAATCCACAAAGACTATAGCAGGCTTTCTGGTCTCAAATCTCGGCTAAATCGTGCAGGGCTAACAATGGGATGAACTCGGACTTGAAAAAGCTGGCGCTTTTTTAAGCCGGTTAGGCAAAGAAAGAAATGATCACTTTCGGTAGAAAAGTCAGTAATGATTATGGATGGGAAATAACCCTATTCCATAAATTACGAGAGTTTTCTGATGGAGTGACGTTTCTTGAAACGAAAATAAATTGGGATAGATATATAGGGGATCATACACCAAGATTTGAATTTCACCTTGTATTGCTGAATCACACAATTATCGAGGTAAATGTGTATTATCTGCATCACACATCAAAGGAAGATGAGTGATTTATATGAAGAATCTTCGTCCACAAGAACTTAATAAGCCTAGAAAAAGAAGACTGAGAAAAAAGCTTCGAGTTGGAGAGTTTCAGGAATTTGGCTTTGAATTGAAATTTATTATAAATCAGGCTGCAAGCATTACATTTGATAGCGCATTGGACGCGTGGATTGATTTTGTGGAATTTCAGGGATGGGCTTTTGGAGGGGGTGGAAATATCGATGGAAAAGAAATTGATGGATTTTTGGCAAATTATGGCAGAGGCACGTTAAAAGAGAAAGATCGATTATCTGTAGAAGAATGGCTCAATAGCAAAGAATGGGTGGAAGCATATCAAATTGGTGAGCTTAAGGATGCCTGGCATGGTTGGTAATCATCGCCTAACAATGGGGGGCCGGGATATAGACTATATAGCCAGGCGTTATCACATGGATCTTGCCCTGGCCTGGGCCTTACGTTTGGAAGGAAAAACTGATCAGGAAAAGTTCAAAGGGCTTGGCTGGGGACTTCGCACTTGTGTAAGGACGTCCCGCTTTTTGTCAATTGCCTGGGTGAACTATTACGAAGATCACTTCATGAGTGCATCGTAGGCCTTTTGAATAGCCACGAACTTTTTGTGCGCAAGTTCTTGGAATTCCTTGCCTAAGTGCTGGACCTTATCGGGGTGGTATTGGGCAGCAAGTTTCTTGTAGGCAGATTTGATCTCTTGCCCGGAAGCACCACTCTGAATGCCAAGAATCTTGTGCGGATCTTCCTCGGAGGCTTCCTGCTTAGTGTGCGCCTCCTGCCCTTTTCCGGCATACGTGGAAGAAGTGTTGCTCGCCTGATAGGCTCTTCTCAGTCTGGAGGTCCACCACAGGACAAGACCAATGACTGCAAGGTCATCCAGCCAGCCGAGGCCCGGCAGAAAATCCGGGACCAGATCAAAAGGATTGATAAGATACAAAAGCCCGATGAGCCAGGGTAAGTACTTCTTGATCATTCGGAGCAAACCTTATAAGAAATCGACAAAAAATCTTGCAATAGCGGAGAAAATGAATTATTATCTTTTTTGATGTAAGTTTGTATCGAGACTCCGAATCCGAAATCGTTGGGTCTGGCATCCCGCACAAGGAGGTATCAATGCCGCTATATGAATTTCGCTGTCCAAAATGTGGTCACGAATTTGAGCAAATAGTCTTTTTAAGCGACAAAGGGCCGATGAAGTGCCCCAAATGCGGAGCGGCAAAGGCAGAGCGGCTCCTATCAATGTTTTCTTCGGTTACGAGTGCTAAGAAAACCGGGGCCTCTTTCTCGTCTTCATGTGCGTCGTCTTCCACCGGCTTTTCGTGAGCCTGAACAATTTCAGCCGTTGGCTGAAGGGAAAAAGAATGCTTGACATATTGATTATATTGGCCATTTTTCTTGTCTGGTACTTGCTTCAGGCCTATGTCCTGCCAAAGTTCGGTGTCTCCACTTGACTCAGAAGTGCTTGCCAGGTCGGCGAGCACCGGCAACACATTGAGAAAAAAGAAATGCCGGCTGATAGCTCAAAGCTCAATAGCGCAAGCTCAAAACTCAAAGCTGAAAGGTGAAACCTGAGACGAAACCGATCTTTTGCAATGAACTCACCAGACATAATCCTTTGCTATCTCGCGTTTGTCTTTGCCTGCCAGTATGTGGAGCGTCTGTATCTCTTTTAGCCTGATGGGAGAAACTTGGCCAATCGGGATGTAAACGATGCACTTGCCCCATCGGCCTGCCACCTGTTTGATAAAAGACCTCGGCGGCTTCTTAGCAACGTAAACAACATGTTTTTCCTGGCTATATTCCAGGCCTGCCAAAAGGAGCCGCTCGGCCTTGGTCCGAGCCCAGTCATACTCCGGGTCTCCCCAAACGTCAGCGAGTCGAAGAGGCGGATACGTCATTAGAAAGCCTCCATAGATACACCGGCAAATCCCGGGCCCCACTATGTGATCCGAGGGGTCAGTGGCGTAAAAGGCCATGTCCGACTCCTGCTCGTGTTCCCCAAGCCATGTCATCAGGTAGGGATACCTCCCTCCGGTCTTGTCCTGGTCAAAGATCACAACCACCGATCCGACGCCTCCCTTAATCCGCTTAAACTCCCGCACGTAGATACGCCCTTCATGGATATGTCTCACTGTCTCCCGCATATCGATCCCGTCCAAAATCGTGGTCTCAAAGGGCACCGATACCGCATCATCGGCCGACAGTACGTGGGCTCCCTTGGTCTTGAGAAAGTTACTGTAATCCTCAATCACAAAGTCCTCAGGCGGGTACGAGCAGATGTGAGGATCGGCAAAACCCTCAAGCCACTCACCTGGCTTCCGTTCCTTCATTCGGCGCTTTTTTGGGATATAAACCGGCCTGCGTTTGATCCTGGGGAGCCTTCTGCGGATATGAATCTTTCGACTTCCCAGCCACAGCATCTCTCCGCTGACGCGGATGGTGGCAATGGAAGCCTGGGCCTTTTGCCAGGGATAGAAGGACCCCAGGCGCCAGAAGGCATAGCAGAAGTTGTCGTCCACGCATCCCCGGGCAGAGATAAGGAGTTGATAAAAATCAGGGAGGAGCCGGTTTTCAAGAAGGGCGTAATTCCTTGAAAAACGGAAAAAGGTCGTCTTTTGCCAGCGGTAGACCTCCTCCCCCGTATCCTGACGATAATGCCGGGCTGCCTGCTGAAAGAGACAGTAACTAGCCGCCTGACGGTCTAACGGGCCTGGCTTCATGTGATGGACGGCCCAGCGTATGGACGCATCTAAGGCATCCTCTTCAGAACATGTGTCCTTGCCGCCGTTCAGCAGGGAGAGAACACCCATCTTCTTGCGGACCGTAAACTTGGAGAGCTCTGGTTTCGAGGGTAGCTTCTGTCTTCGGTATTCATATACGGCCGCCAAAAAAGGGTACTCGGTCATGACCTCGGACAAGTCGTCCGGGTGAAGATGGAAAAGGCTTACCCCGGTCCGTTTTTTCTTTTCAAGGGGCTCGGCCTGCGGACGAAAAAACGCTGTCCTGACGCCCTCAAGATGAGCCAACCCACAGACAAAAAGTATCCTGTTGTATTTGGCCGCAAGACTCTGCAGGTGGTAGGCCATGCCGGCTTCACGCCTCAGATCTGCGTAACCTTTCTTGAGTACGGGAAGGACCTCCCTTGAGTAGATGTCAAAGTAGGCCTTGACTCCCAAGCGGTGGACGGCATAGGTGTCCGGGACATAGTCGCGATAGGCAGGATACTCATCCAGGTCCAGGTCGACAAAGTGGACAGGCACATTAGCCTCCAGGCTGGACCGGATCGCTTCCACGACAGGATCTGTCGGTTCAATCGGCAGGTAGATGGTCTCTCCCGTGCTGTTTTGGTATAAGACTACCGAAACCTCGGGAAGTCGGAGTGCACCTTTTTGGACCACATCTTGAAGGGAGTTGGGAAGTTCCACGGCCACGGCATCCGGCCTGATACGTTTGAAGAGGTGCCGGACCGCACCCGCAAATTCCAAGCTGAAGTGGACGATTGGGACCGGATGGACGGGACCGAAAGGTTGTAGATGGTCATTCGTCATTTGTCATTGGTCATTCGTCATTGGTCATTGGTCATTGGTCATTGATAAATGGTAAATGATAAATGCTAGTGTTTAGAGAGCTATTCCTCATACCGCAGACCCTCTTCGCCGAGCACAGTCAGGATGGCGTGGTGGGTGGCATCCTTCTTGGTCATTCGCGTGCCATGCATCATCTTCATGGCATACCTGGCCATGTTGATGCCGTCACGCACGGAATAGACCTCATCGGCCGTGTGGGCCCGCTGGAGAAAATCGACCATGTAGTTTATGATATCCTCATCAGCAAAGGGAAGATTCTCTTTGAGAATCAATAATTCGTCTTCCCGGTCTGGAAAATCAATGAAGATCTGGGGTTGAAGTCTGGAATGGATATATTCAGGGATTTCGTAGGTAGAAGCGTCCTCATTAATCGTTACGACAAATCTGAAGTTGGGATCAGCCGGTATGGTCAAGCCTGTAATGATAGACTCCACATATCGACGATCGTCTAAGAGTGGCGCCAGGGAGGCCCACGACCTCTCGCTCATGCGGTTTCCCTCGTCAAGGATGCATACGCCGCCCCTTATCATGGCTGTGACCAGAGAACTGGCAGCGTATTTGACCTGACCGTCAGCCCCTATCACGGGCGTGATGATCAGATCCTCGGGGCGAGTGTCCATGGTGGCTTGAAACAGGTAGATTTCCGTGTTCAATTGCCTGGCAGCAGCGTACCCTAAGGTCGTCTTGCCCACGCCGGGCTTGCCAATTAGCCTGGGGTTGAAGGGAACATCCTTCTCGTCAATAACCATCCACGCCGCCAGAACCTGCTTGATCAGTTCTTTCTGTCCCACCCATTTCAGGGGCAGTCCAGCCGGGTGGGCCAGCATGATTTCCGTTGAACCAATAGTGATTGTTTCGCAAGTTTGGGATTTCATCATGGTCGCCTCTCGTCTCAGGAGTGCATATAGTATAAGGGAGCAATGGAGTGTTGGAGTATTCCATTGCGTCAAATTGAGACAAATCTCAGTTTAAACCAGCGTTGGTCCATTGTCAATGACCTGTACAAACCAGCAGCAATTCTCATTATGCCAGTCTATCATGACGTAGGTTGGGTTGAGCGGTAGCGAAACCCAACAAATGGAAGCAAATTAGCCTCATAATCGTTGGGTTTCGTTCCTCAACCCAACCTACAAAATCCAAAATTAGAATTGCTGACAAACCAGTCTTTGGGTTCTAATTCCGCAGGCCGCAATCCAAAATCCAAAATCGTCCAGCCTCTCATTCTTCAGCCCAGGTTTGAAACTCGGAAGTCAACACCAGGGCAATGGCAACTCCAATCACCATCACAACCGTTCCCCCTATGAAGGCAAGGGTCAATTGAAAGACGTCCGTCACGATTCCTGCCAGAATGGGGCCAATAAACATGCCGAGACTGTGTCCCATGGTCGAGAGGGCCATGACAGAACCCATGGAATCTGTCCGACGTCCTATCATGAGCGTCATGGCCATCACGGCCGGTATAGCAATCCCTCCGCCTACACCAAATAGGATGTTGCCCACAAAGAGCCCCCAAAACCCTTGTGCGTGAACAAAGGAAAAGACGGCCCCTGCCGCTACCAGGCCCCCTATTGCAATAAACGCTCTCTTGTTGAACTTATCTGCCAAAACGCCCATAGGAGTCTGCAACAGCCCGCTTGTGAGTACCCCCAGCATAACCAGGACTCCGATGGCCGAACTTGACAGCTTCAACTGCGCATAGGCAAACAGGGGTAAGAAGGCCCATACAAGCCCTATGCAGGCGGTGTAGGCCAGGCGAAACATGAAAAGAGCGCCTATGTATTTGTTCCTGATGAGGATTCTGTAACGAAGCGGAGATTTGGCTTGTATCAGGAGGCTTTCGTGAGTCCTTGGCGGGAGAAAGATGAGGCAGACTAAAAAGCCAACCAAAGAGACCACGCCCATGCTTAGAAAGGATGACTGGATGTCAAAGATATCCTTGACCATGCCGCCCACAAGCGGCCCGAGGCTGAGGCCTCCATAAAGGGAAACATTGAACAACCCCATTATAAAGCCCTCTTTGTGCTTGGGTGTGATTTCCCCGACATAGGCCTGGGCGACCGGCAAGACCATGGCCGAGCCAATCCCCTGAAAAAACCGGATTAGAATAAGGAAATGCACATTTTTTGACAACACATAGGCTATGGAAGCCAAGAAATAGGTCAGAAGCCCGGTTGTGATAAAAGGCTTTCTCCCTTTCAGGTCTGACAGGTGGCCAAAGTAAGGCAGAAAGGCAGTCCTGGAAAGGGAAAAGGCGCCAAAGATAAAGCCGATATACAAAGCGGTTGCACCCAGTTCGTAGGCATATACAGGCAGTAAAGGAACGACTAAGCCTGCCCCAAGGCTGACAGAAAAAACAGCCAGAAAGAGGGTGCTGAATACCTTTTTGTTCATATCACGAAGGTTAATGCTGGGCGGGGGTGACAGTGAAGGCGCCCCTTGAAATGGAAAGCATGGTGGGAATCCTTATGATCCGTTATCCGTGATCAAATTCCTGGACTCACAGGATATACCTATTTTATAGTTTATCATTCCTTCCCCAGCTTCAGCAAGTACCCACTTAACTTCCCCAGAAATCCTTTCCGGTTTTGTGAGAAAGAGCACAGCCTCCACTTTAGTCCCCGGGTTGATGGGGTTATTAGATTCTATCCTAAGCCCGTGTGTGCTGATTTCAACAGCTTTGGCGTTAATAGTGCTGGTACCATATCTCACTTCTGCGGCAGTATCAATCTTGTATCTCGATTCTTCTCTTCTTTCTTTCTCTTCCATCGACTGGATCTCCTTGGTTCTCTGCCAAACTCTTGGTCTATTTTTTCTCCCAGCGTAGAAGTTCTGTTACTTTGCTTAAGGTACTGCCCTCCTTGATTTCTTCACGGATTCGGTTTTCTCTTTCTAATACGTCCATGCTGCGGTTGGCATATTCAGTAGCCATTGATCTTGGCAGCACCACGACCCCGTCATCGTCCCCGACAATCCAGTCGCCGTTTTCCACCCTGCGGTTGCCCACCGTCACAGGAACACCGATTTCGCCGAAACCCTTTGGCTCACCGGCACTTGGCATAATCAATCTTGAAAAAGCGGGAAATCTCATCCGGGCAATGTCGGAGGTGTCGCGGATTGCGCCGTCTATGACCACCCCCGCCACACCTCTCTGCAGTGCGGAATGTGTGGCCAACTCTCCCCAGATAGCCGGGCCAACCCCGCCTGCATCAATCACGATGACATCTCCCTTTTCAGCAATATCAATCGCTTCAACAGGTTTGGCCCAGTCGCCTGGATACGTCCGGACTGTCACCACCCGGCCTGTCATCCTGATGCCTTGAAACAAAGGCCGTATCCCCTCCAGGACGCCACCCCTGTGTAAGGCATCTGATAGATTTGCCGGGGAAACCTGTTCGAGGATGTCTCGAATTTCGGCCTCAGAGCACCTTTTAAAAAGCTTGGTAGGAATGGCGATCCTCTCCTCCATGGCTTTCTTGATATTACTGGCCGCCTCAGCGGGATTAGATGCTTTGGTAATCGCTCCGCCCACGATAACGACCGATGCCCCTGCTTCCAGTGCGCGCGGCGCTGTTTCAGAGTTAATGCCCCCAGCCACTCCTACGGGCACGGAAACAGACTCTGCCACCCTGCGCAGGGTTTCAAAGGGATCTTTTCCCTCCATTTGCTCGTCTATGGAACAATGGACTGTGATGTAATCGGCTCCAAAATCCTCAACCTCTTTGGCCCGAGACACAGGATCTTTGACCGCAATCAGGTCCACTACGATTTTGGCTCCGTAGTTTTTTCCCGCCTGTATGCACTCGCGAACCGTGGGATCACTGGCAGCACCAAGGACGTCGACAATATTGGCCCCGGCCTTGGCCGCGGTCTCAACCTCGATGCGGCCTGCATCCATAATTTTCATGTCGGCAAGGAGGGTCACACGGGGAAATAAGCGCCTCAGTTCCCGCACAGCCTGGAGCCCTTCGCTCTTGATCAGGGGAGTGCCGACTTCAAGCCAATCGACGCCACCCGCTACCCCGGCCTGTGCGCTCTTCATGGCCCGCTTTAGATCAACAAAATCAAGGGCCAGTTGTAAGATGGGTTTCATAGGCACAACCTCATAATATAGATTGTTGATTGTCGATTGTCTTTCGATTGTTGATTGTCGATTGTTGATTGTCTTTCGATTGTCGATTGTTGATTGTCTTTCGATTGTCGATTGTTGATTGTTGATTGTCTTTCGATTGTCGATTGTCGATTGTCGATTGGTTTTCAATCATCAATCATCAATCATCAATCCAGGGATCGTCAATCGTCAATCATCAATCCAGTCAAGCTCACTCTAAATTCGCGTGCCGGTCCAGGATCGTTCGGGGATCACTCCCATGCCTCTGGTACAATGCCAGCACGATTGTTTCCAGCAAGACAAAGGCCGCCTGCTCAAACAAAGACCCAGGCGGCTGGATGGAGTGAGCCTCCCTGGAAAAACCGAGCTTTGACCCTGCTGGAAGGGAGAGACTGTGATCGATGGCTCTTCCGATCGGAGAATCCTCGACCCCTATGATGCCAAAAGTGGTTGCACCCCGTTCCCGCGCCACTCTGACCCATTCTTGTGTCAAAGCGGTTTGTCCGGAACCGGAAAGCACAATGAGCATATCGCCTCTGCCGATTCCGGGAGTTATGGTTTCACCAACAAAGAAGGCCCGATATCCGAATTGCGCTAAGCGCATGCAAAAACAACGCAGGATATATCCCGACCTCCCCTGGGCAGCGCAGAAGATTCTGCCTGCCCTGTCGACCTCTTCGATGAGATGATCAACATCCTCTCTTGACACCTTTGCCAGGAGCTTTTGATTTTCGTGCAAAATGGCCTGACCCAGGCTTTGAGCATTCATTTGATCATCCTATTGGTAATACGCTTGGCTTAAAATTTTTGGACCTGTGCGCTTAGATATCAGATTTCATGCGAAACACGCAGAAAAAGCATTATCACGAAAGCACGTAATGTTCTCAAGGCGAACGCCGCAAAGATTGAAAACACGAAAAAGGAGGAGTTTTTCGATGGACGCCAACCCGACCTGCCCGCCATTGCCGTGTGTGAAAATTCCAGTTCCCTTGCGACCCAGGCGTTGGCAGGCGGGTTCCCAGGTCTTATTTCGTGTTTTCGTACTTTCGTGTTTTCGTGATTGGTTTTGTATAGTTTCTTAACCGCACAGGCATAAATTTTTCTCTGTACTCGTATGTGAGGTTATAAGAAAAAGGGTGCACAGTCAATTCCAAAATCGGAAAGAGCGACCATCGGAAGGAGAGGGTTGAAATGCGACGCTTTTTCGTCTAAAAGAAAATGGTAACCCTGAACGGTGAACGCTTACGAAAATAGGCATCTTTCATTTGCCCGTTTACACTTTCTGGATTCCCGCCTTCGCGGGAATGACAGATACAAACATATAGAAAGGTCCGTCATTCCCGCGAAGGCGGGAATCCAGGGAATTTTGGAAATGCCGTGTAAAATTAAAATGATACCAAAAAGTGTAAACTACTTTTTGGCCACAATGAAGATTGCCCGAAAATATATTATACAATATGAATGAGGTAAAGAAATGGAACAGACTGTAAAGATTGTCGTGGACGGAAAAACCTTTAGACTACCCATGATCACTGGCTCTGAGGGGGAGCGAGTCATTGATATTTCCGGCTTGCGCAAGGAGACTGGTCTTGTCACGCTCGATCCAGGCTTCGCTAACACAGCGAGCTGCCAGAGCCGCATCACGTTTGTGGATGGGGAAAGGGGCATCCTCCGTTACCGGGGCATTCCGGTGGAGCAACTCGCAAAGCACTCCACCTTTGTTGAAACGGCTTATCTGCTGATCAACGGTGAATTGCCCACCCAAAAACAGCTAAACCGCTTCTCGGTCCTGTTAAATGACCATTCCCTTGTCCATGAGGATATGCAGGCTTTTTTCCAGAACTTTCCCAGATCGGCCCATCCCATGGGCATTCTTTCCTCTATGGTCAACGCCCTGCGAGCCTTCTACCCTGAAATCCCTGAGAGGAGCGAGGAAGAGGAAATCGATATAACCGTGACGAGGCTTCTCTCCAAGGTGAGGACCATGGCGGCCATGTCCTATAAGATCTTCAGGGGCCATAAGGTTGTATACCCGAGGCATGACCTCACTTACGCAGCAAATTTCTTGAACATGATGTTCGATTCGCCCGTTCGGCCTTATGACATCGACGAAGATCTGGTAAAGGCCCTGAACGTCTTCTGGATCCTCCATGCCGACCACGAACAGAACTGTTCCACCGCGGCTGTCCGTGTGGTGGGAAGCGCAAAGGTGAATCTTTACGCGGCCATCTCAGCCGGCATATGTGCCCTTTGGGGCCCACTCCACGGTGGCGCCAACCAGGCGGTGGTAGAGATGGTGAGCCAGATACATAAAAATGGCGGTGATATGGCCCCCTTAATAGCGCGAGCCAAGGACAAGAACGATCCTTTTCGGCTCATGGGTTTCGGTCATCGGGTGTACAAGACCTATGATCCAAGGGCACGTGTTATGAAGAAGGTGTGCGATAGCGTCTTATGCAAACTGACGGGACACGACCCTTTGTTGGATATTGCCAAGGGATTGGAAGAGGTGGCGTTGAAGGATCCATACTTTATCGATCATCACCTTTATCCAAATGTCGATTTTTACAGCGGCATTTTGCTGCGAGCTATAGGTATCCCTTTGAACATGTTCACGGT
Source organism: Desulfobacterales bacterium (assembly GCA_023129535.1). Lineage (GTDB taxonomy): Bacteria > Desulfobacterota > Desulfobacteria > Desulfobacterales. The sequence continues at coordinate 779 of JAGMBW010000172.1, read as the reverse complement.
CTTATTTGCCATCGGGCGTCTACCAGGATGGATCAGCCAATGGAGAGAAAGCATCGATGATCCAGGCTGGAAAATCGACCGGCCCCGCCAGGTCTATATCGGGCCAGGTGAGAGAGATTATGTTCCCATAAAAAAGCGGGGCAGACAAACGAGGAGAAAAGATGAAAAAAATTGAAGCGTTCATCAAACCTTTCAAGCTGGATGACGTCAAGGAAGGTCTTACCAAGATTGGTGTTCAGGGGATGACTATCTCCGAGGTTAAGGGGTTCGGCCGACAGAGGGGCCACACGGAGGTCTATCGTGGGGCAGAATACCGGGTGGATTTCGTGCCCAAGCTTAAAGTGGAGGTGGTCGTGGATTCGGAGCTTGCGTCCCAGGTTGTGGAAGTAATCGAGCAAAAAGCCAAAACCGGAGCGATTGGGGATGGAAAGATATTTGTCACCGCCCTGGAGGAGGTTGTTCGCATCAGGACCGGCGAAAGAGGCAAGAAAGCCGTCTAAAGCTTAGCCGATTGAAACATCTCGCGTTGGTGCTCCTCCCCTGAGAACCACCAAACAACGCCTTCCGCATTAGACCAGGACCCATCGAACGTCGGGGACATATCGGATTTAGTAACCGTTCACAGTTTTCCGTTCTCCGTTTACCGAGGGACAGGGACGCCAATGAGCAGATATCCTACTCTGGTTACAATGCTCTGCGTTGTAACCCAAAACGCTGGACGCTCTGCGTCCAATACAGATCACTCCCAAAACGCAGAGCGTCTGATGCAATACGTTCCC
>JAGMBW010000171.1 GCA_023129535.1 Desulfobacterales bacterium | reverse complement strand
TAAATATGGAAATGTAAAGGGCGTCCCCAAAACATTGGGGCAACCCTTCATGTGGAAAATCAACGCAAAAAGCATCCGAAACAAGTCCGCCTCCAGCAGATTGCTGAACACAAGGCCAAATACGGGGGGAAAGATTGAATTTTGCATTGGACAGGATTTACAGGATAGACAGGATAAGAAAAGAAAATCCTGATAATCCTGTTAATCTAATGAAAAAAACGGACGGCACAGTAAAAAGTTCCAAACGCAAGGCCCTGCTCTGCACAAACGGGTTTGAGAGAAAATGTATGTTTAAGGACTTCTGCACGTTCTGCACGAACGTCCAGGTTGCACATGAAGCTTCAAAAGAGTAACAAAGTAGCAATAAAATGCAATAGTTATAGAGTTATTTGCTTATTTAAAGACGTCCCGGTTCTCCCCAAACAAATCTGGGCTTGCTTATGAATGAGGAATCAAAAGGCGAAATTATAATTTACCGGGCTGAGGACGGCAAGACGACGCTTGAAGTGAGCCTGAAAGAAGATACCGTTTGGTTGGATGCCCATCAGATGGCGGATCTCTTCCAGCGGGACAGAACCGTTATTGTCAGGCACATAAGGAATATCTATAAAACCGGTGAACTGTTGCTCGATTCAACCTGTGCAAAAATTGCACAGGTTGCCAGGGACGGGAAAAAAAGGGTGATGGATTTCTATAATCTGGACATGATTATTTCTGTCGGATACAGGGTCAATTCATTACGCGGCACCCAATTCCGCATCTGGGCAACCGGAGTGCTTAAAGATCACCTCATCAAGGGCTACTCGGTTAATGAAAAGCGCCTGCGCGAGCAGAACGCCCGGCTCGTTGAGCTGCAAAAGACAGTGAATCTTCTGGGGCGGGTCGTTGAAGGTCGAGAACTGGCTGGCGATGAAGCAGCCGGATTGCTTAGAGTACTCACCGACTATTCCTATGCTCTGACCCTTTTGGATCAGTATGATCACAAACAGCTTGAGATCAGAAACACAAGTGGGCAGGGGCGCTTTATAATCAAGTATGAACAAGCCCGAGAGGCCATTGACAAGCTTGGCGAACAGTATATGGCAGCAGGTCAGCCTGCCGCATTGTTCGGTATTGAGAAAGATGAGTCATTTCAGGGAATATTAGGCGCACTCTACCAGACTTTCGGCGGCAAAGAGCTTTATCAAAGCGTCGAAGAGAAGGCAGCCCATCTGCTCTATTTTGCTATCAAAGATCATCCTTTTACAGATGGAAACAAGCGCATTGCCGCTTTTCTATTTGTATGGTTCCTGGATGCCAACGGTATTCTGTATGCAAAAGATGGCCGCAAACGGATCGGTGATAATGCCTTGGTGGCGTTGTCGCTGTTGATTGCTGAAAGCGACCCATACGAAAAGGATATTATCATCAAAGTTATCGTCAATTTAATTAACAAAGACAACTGATAAAGTTTGGGGACTTGGGGACATGTTTAGTTTTACAGTTTCTAAGTAATCCTTTTAGAGCCGGTTCATGATAGCAAAAAAGTCGAAGATAGAGGAATTTAGCTCATAGGTCATAGCTGATAGCTGGAAAGTAGGAGACATCCATGGCCGGGAGATTTGGAAAACAAGGAGTAATAAAAAACAACAGCCTGGAAGCTTAACAAGTAATAACAAGCGTAATAACAAGCGGGACGTCCTTAAATAATTCAATAACTCCCCGAACGCGGAGATGATGCGAGGAAAGTTTGGCAACGCTCTTTGGTTTTACAGTTTCTAAGTAATCCTTTTAGAGCCGGTTCATGATGGCAAAAAAGTCGAAGATAGAGGAATTTAGCGTTGTACCGAACGGCGGGGCCGACTTTGACTATGTTGAATAAGTCTGATGGGAAGATGTTCAAGGAAGTGTCCATGGGGGGTAGATTTGGAAAATATGGCGATGCCAAGCGCAAGGAGAACTCGTTAAGGCATCCGTGACATTTTGCCTTTCCACTTATTCTGGTCGGACCCTACGGGCATGAAAGGGTAAGGGTAACAGAATGAAAAAAGATGAAATGTTCAGCGAATTGAGAAGGCTTAATCGAGAACATATGCATATGATTTGGCAGGTAGCCAAAAGCGGGGACCTGGACGTGTTGGATGGGGAGGAAAGACGTTTGGCAGAACTCATGCTGGAGCATCAGGATGAATACTTTAACCAGTTTGAAATGGCTGATGTTTTGGGTGACCATCAATTTGACCCGGAATCTGAGACCGATCCTTTTCTTCACATCACATTTCATACCATTGTGGAAAATCAATTGGAGGCAAAGGAACCCATTGAGGCATACCAGTTCTACAATTCTATGAGGAAGAGAAAGGTTTCTCACCATGACACAGCACATCTCATAGGTGCGATGCTTGCCCCCTTGATTGTGAGCACCTTGCAGCAGGGAAGAGCCTTTGACCTGGAAAAGTACAAGTCGCTGTTAAAAAAGTACAAAGGTAAGAAGCCAGAGAAGATAATGGAGTGGCTGGACAGGGACCCTGAATGGTAGATTTGGAGGAAAGAGAAAGCGGCAAGTTAAGCAAGGATGAGATGGATCGGATTGTGGCACAAGCTCGTAAGGCCCGGGAGGATCGCCTGAAAGGTTA
>JAGMBW010000170.1 GCA_023129535.1 Desulfobacterales bacterium | reverse complement strand
GGAAGCCATAATTAGAATTGCTGACGAGATAACCTATAAACGTTAGAATATGAAGAGGGGGATTCATGACACGATATGCTTATCCAGTAGTAATTGAACCTTTGGAAGAAGGGGGGTACCTGGCCAGTTGCCCCAACCTGCCCGGATGCCATGCAGAGGGTAGAACCCGCGGAGAGGTCTTAAGCATCATTGAAGATGTAATGAAGATTTTTATAGAAGATATGATAGCTGAAAACCAAGAACTTCCACCGCCAGTGGAGACAAATTCCACAGTTACCATACTCGAATATATAGGGGCTTAGAATGGCGAAAAAAGAGATAACAGGATTAAATCTTTGACAGAATAACAGGATAAACAAAATACAAAATGAAGTAAGTCATCTATTTCACCGCGGCTTTCTTCTAACTTTACTCTCAGCTCTTTGCTCCATGGCCTATGCTTCTTACGCTATGCTCTCTGCCCCATGCGCCATGCTCCTCAGAATACCCCGCATTCAGGATTGACAATTGGATTTTTATAGTGTAGGATTCTACCCGAAATCAGATTGGAATTTACTTGGAGGAGACAGCCTATGCAAGAAGAATATAGCGGAAGGTTACTCGAAGATGGACACCTTTTCATCCCGAAGGATATCATTAATAAGCTGAAGATAGATAAAGGGAGCAGATTGCGTGTAACAGTTAAGGTGGAAAGAAAGACAGAAAAGGAAAAGATTCTGGCGTACGCTGGCTTACTTTCTGACCTGACAGAAGAAGAAGTGAAGCGTTTTGACGAATCCACTAAAAGGAGAACTTTCTTTGGTGAGAGAAAAGTGGAAATATGAAAAGATGCACCTTAGATACCAATATCATCACAGCCTTCCTGAAGAGAGATTTGAGGGTGGCAAGCAGAGTTTCAGATTACCTGGAATATTTTGATCGGCTTACGATCAATATTATCTCTTATTACGAAATCCTAAGAGGGCTGAAAGACCTTGGAAATGACGAAAAACTGAAGAAGTTCGAGGAATTCGTCCAGGAAAACGAATTGGTATCGATTAGAAAAGAAACGGTCGTAAAGGCTGCGGAAATCTATGCGTACTTAAAAAAACAAGGGAATCTAATCGAGGATGCCGATATTTTGATGGCCTCTATTGCCATTGTTGAAGATTTGGTTCTGATAACTAACAATATTAAGCATTTCGAAAGAATACAGAGTTTAGCGACGGAAAATTGGTTGGCAGATTGAGATATCAAGTGCAACCAACGATTCTGTGAGCCGGGAAGTATTACCAATAGTCTATTCAGTATAGTCAACAACATCAGAGTCCCCAACAATCATAACTTACCCGACGAATCAAACCAATTGAACCAATCAAAACAACATAACCGTGTCATCCGTGTGTTTCGCCTTGCGGAACCCGTGTCAAATATTAATCTATGCTTTGAGCCTTGCCTGCCCCGTGGAATCTGTTGTTATTCCACTGGGGAGCTTTGAGCTTTGAGCTCTTTTTCTGCTCTCTGCTTTATGCCCTATGCTCCATGCTCTCTGCGCATACGTAAGTCAAGTTAGTCAACTACGTCCCCAAGATTTCCTATTGGCCTTATATGCGGCATGATTTTTCTCATCACTGGTTTAGCTCTAATAAAGGAGGATCAAAAATGACATCTCAAGTTGTTGTCATTGTTTTCCTGGGATTGATGTGCGTGTTTGGTTTAATCGTGGCCTTTCAAGTGAAAAAGAAACATAAGCAGCAGTAAAAGATGGCCGGATTATTTTGAAAGTTGCACCGTCTAAAAAGGTCATTCTGAAAAGAGCCGCTGATCAAGGTATGACCCCAATGACACCCTTTTGGATTGACTATTGACGATTGACGATTGACGATTGACTATTGAGTCCTTCAATCAACAATTGTCACTCGTCATTAGTCACTGGTTTGATGCCAGTACTCTGGTTACAATGCTCTGCGTTATCTCGTTCCCATGCTCTGCGTGGGAACGCCTACCGCTGGGTGCTCTTCGCCCTACTGGACCGTCGTTTTTTGATATGCACTACTGTGAACACGCCCCTTATATTTACCTGAGCTAAGAGGATACAAAGCATTATGCAAAGGGCGCAGAGCGCCCGCAGGACTGCGTTCCCATGCAGAGCATGGGAACGGAGAAAAAAAGCCGCATGATGGCATTCAGAGGCTGATGCCAGCTTTATCGGCATTGTATCGTCAAGCGTTGGTGACAAGGGGTGGTTAGGCAAATGGAGACACTGATCAACTGCTTGATTTGTGCCTCCGGTGGTGGTATAGTGCCCCTCAGCGTGGAAAGGGGGGGAGAGTCCTATGAAGCAGTTCAAGATCGTCGTAGAGAAGCATCCTGACGCATACGTGGCCTACCCGCTTGGAGTCAAGGGCGTTGTTGTGGGCCAGGGGGAGACGTACGAGGCAGCTGTTGCTGACGTCAAGTCGGCCATTCAATTTCATTTGGAGACGTTCGGGCCCGAAACCCTCGAAGTCGATCCCCCAATACCATCCTCACCCAATCGGGAATATCCAGGGATGACTTTCTCCGGGCCTATCACTCCTGAATGAAGGTAAGGATTGCCGAACCATTGGGTGCACCTGACTTTGCTTTCGCTCCTGCTTCGCAAAGCAGGTGACCCACAGGTTAGGGCCGGCAAATTAGCGAAGTAATGGCAGAGAGGTGTAAAATGTTAGTAGAAAGAGAAGTTCATGATACCGTGCTTGCTGGAGTACTCCAGAACATTGATGAAATGAAATTGGCAAAGGCACTTGAGTCATACATAAGAGAAAGCAAGCCTAAGCTATTAAAAGCAGGAAAACACAGACCATTCAAACCGTTCAAAGCTATTAGAATGAAGGGTGAAGGCCCAACAGCCTCACAAATGGTTGTTGAGGATAGGTTTTAATATATAAAAGGATATCTCGTTCCCATGCTCTGCGTGGGAACGCCTACCGCTGAAGCCTCGTTTTTTGATATGCACTACTGTGAACACGTCCCTTATATTTACCTGAGCTAAGAGGATACAAAGCATTATGGAAAGGGCGCAGAGCGCCCGCAGGATTGCTGGGTGCGTTCCCACGCAGAGCGTGGGAACGAGAATAAAAATACCTATTAGGAAGGGCCAAAAAAAGATGGGGTCAGGCTCAAGCGAGCAAGACCCCATCATTCCTTCTACATTACATGGATATTTGTTTTTAGAGCTTAAAACAAGTAAGACACGTTTACATTGCTAATGTAAGCCTCTCCAGTACCATCATAAAGATACGGTTCGTCATCATCATATCGCAGGTAGGTAAACCCGAGACCTACTGAAAAGTTATCGTCAAACTGATAGTTGGCTCCGACTGAAAGATCGATTTGCTCAATATCCAGGTCGGAATATTCATGTACTGTGGAAAGGTCGTAATCATAACCTGGTCCTGCTAATGCTCCTGCTCCTGCTGCAGCAAGCCCAAAATTCCTCATCTGGTCCATCTCCGCAATAGAGTCGGTATAAGTACCTGTAAAAGAGAGGTTAAGGTTTTCATTTAGCAGGTAGTTTATTCCCAGAACGAAAGTGTTGGTTTCGGACTCATACTCTACGTCCTCTTTATACGAGCCAAACTGGCCCGTGGTGATACCGCCACCTCACCCATTATAGACGGGTACGCAGGTCAAGGTCTCCGTCTCTGTCCAGTCATAGATATAGGAAAGATTGAAGCTTAATTTGGGTATAGGGGCATACCACAGGCTTAGAGACGGCATATGGGATTCTTGGTTCCAGTCTGAATAATTGGTCTGATCGTTTTCTTTGTCTGTGTAACGATAATTAGCACTCAGAGAAAGGTTGTGCAGGACAGACCAGGTAAGATCTGCTGTTATCTCATTCACCTCCGTAGGCTGGTTGCTCACGTCGGCGCTTCTGATCTCCTGCCTTTCCCAATATTGAACTGAGTTCACCCACGGATTACCAGTCGCCGCTGGCGGTGGCTGTATAGCATCTTCATAAGCGCCCTTCACATTCATAAAGGGATCGTCAATATCTTGCCACTTATAGCCGATCTTTGCCTTCACCTTTCGGTGGGGTCGAGAATTCAAGACCACCTTGATGGTATTTGTCTCGGTTTCTGGCTGACTACCTTCATAGACCTCGTTCTCGTAATCATCCCGATCAATCTGCTCCCACTCATAGCCCAACCTGAGAGACGTTTTCTTAAGCAGTTGATAGCGGGCATCAAAACCGAGCGTGGTCACATCTCGTGACATGGCCGATTCTCTGATGAAATCCGGGTCAAAGCTGTTGTACCCGCCAGCGCCGTATGCAAGTCCGCCAGGATTGTGCCACGGGTTACCCAGATTAGGATTAGCAGGACCTGCAATACTATCCCATTCATCCACATCCACGTAGACATCATCATTGTCTATGGTTAAATATCTGAATTTAAAACTGAGATTCAGGCCGGGAAAAGAGCGATTCGTTAGCCTGGCCGATACGGTATCTGAATCCATTTCAAGGTTGTCATCTGTTGCAACCTCAGGGTTGTCGTTACGGTTGTCTACTTCCGAATGGATATAGGATCCAAAAAAGGTAGTATCCATGGGAAGCCTTGCCCGAACCTTAACCAGGTGCGAGTCTTTTTCCGTGCTGGGCACCAGATCGTAGGGATACGATGTCACACCGTCACCATACTGCACGCGGTCATCAAAGAAATCCCCATTTCCTGCGGGATGCGTTGGGTCATCGTATACATTTTCAGGCGTATCCCCGCGTTCATCGAACTCCCGGTGGAAATAGCCGTATGATAAAGTCAACCAGTCGATCTTTATACTGCCTCCGACCTTGAAATCCTCGGTTTCTTCGTTTACTTCCCTTCCCTGGCTTGTGACGTGACATCCGGCACAGTGACTTATGGCCAGAGCCTGCCGGTGGCCTTCTCTTATCTGCCTCCGGTAGTTAAAGTTTATTTGCGCTCCCGGGAGAAAAGGTAGATTAAGAACCGTATCGCTTTTTTCCTCAGAACGTTTGATGATATAATCCTTGCCAGCAGCTAACTGTTCTTCAAAATGGCTTACCGTGGCGTTTCCTCTAACTGCTGAAAGATTCTCTAACGGATCATGGTCCAGCCAGTGTTCGAAACGATTATAGCTAAGACGCTGCATCACGATACGGCGATAATCCCCATTGAACTGATATGAATGATCATTATCCTCATGGTAGCGGCCTGCAAAATCAAGATGCAAGTCCTTGTTTTGAGCAGTTCCGGAGAAATGGAAATCCGGTCCGGTGGAGTCATGATCCAGGACTTCATACTCTCCGATCTTACCTGCATAACCGTTATAATCGGTGATGTGATACCCAGTTCCAATCTCAACATCAAACTCGGTCTCTTCATCCCCTTCTGCCCAAACCTGGAATGAGAAAGCTCCCACAAAAATGAGGACAGCCAGTAGAGTAAATATTTTTCTTGCCATCATAGTGACCTCCTTTTCCTTATCTTACTCTGCAAATCAGATACAGGAAACTACCGGGTTAAAGCCTTTCCTTGACCGTGCACCGATTGAGACGGCAGATCTGAACCGTGGATCTGGATATGACATTGGGTACACTTAGTCGTATAGGCCATTCTGAAACTGTGACGCGAAGTAGGGTTGATAGATCTAATGGCACCAATGGCAGCAGGTTCCTGATTCGGACCAATAACGCTGCTTTTGCCTGCATGGAAATGAAACTGGTGACACTGCAAGCACAGGTAAGGCTCATTTTGTACCAGGAGGTTATTCGCCACGGTTCCATGGGCATCGTGGCAGATGGAGCAATTTTCTACCACCGGCTCATGTTCAAACACAAAAGGCCCCTGTTTGGATGCATGACAGTTAAGGCACAGATCATTAAGTCTTTCTTCGGTTTTGAGGTTTGCCAGGAAGCTGCCATGGGCCTGATGACAATCACTGCATACCATCTTACCCTCTCTAATTGGATGGTGGGAAGGATAGAGAGTCTTTGCCCTGATATCCTGGTGACAATCATTACAAAGCTTGGGCTCAGGCTGAGCTAAAAGCCTTTTTGTCCGTGAGTGGGCCTTGTGACAATCGATACATGCGACATCACTCATGGAGTGTTCGCTTCCCTGCCAATCCATAAGGGTTCCCGAGGTGTGACACTCCGAACATACTGCTGAGGCTTCGCCCCTGGATATGTCTTTAAAGCTTATGATACTTGCTGGGTCTTCATCTTCGGCGTGGATACTTCCCGCACCGTGGCATGATTCGCACCCTTTGTTTGAACCCACCACTTCGAAATCCGCGATCCTACCGTGAATGGTTTTCTTAAACGCAGCAACCACCTCTTCATGACAATCCGCGCAGCTATCATCTCCTACATAACTGGCGCCTGAAATGGTGGGACAGACTGCGCTCTTTCTGACAAACCCTTCCTGAGTACAGCCTGCATAGAATGAAATCAACAATGCAACTAAAGTTGCGGCAAGAAGCTTTTCTTTCATCTGCTTACCCTCCTCTATTGTGGTACCTGAATAGCAACCATTTTGTCAGCAGCGATGGGTTATGCCCCCCTTTCATATCCCTCTATCGCCAAAAAATTACAGACACCCGAAATACTGCCTGATCTGACACAAAGACCAAATTATGTCAAAGGCCTATATACTGCGTGAACGGAAACCCTCCAAATCTCCCCCCCCCTTAAAAAAGGGGGCCAGGGGGATTTTGGTAATCGATTGAAATCCCCCTAAACCTGCCCGCCATTGCCGTGCATGCCGGCATTGTAGCTCGCCTGCAAGCGAGGCGTTGGCAGGCGGGTCCCCCTTTACGAAAGGGGGACTTGTAAGGAAATTGACCGGTTTTCGTTCAGGGCCTATATATTTGAGCTTAGGGACTTCGCCCCAATGGAATTATTGGGAGTCCGGTTCTTTGTTTCACAGCCAGTAAAACTTCTTTCAAACTGGCAGTACTTACTATTTTTTCACCAACTTAACTATGCTTAATTTAGGATTTATTTCCTTTACATATTTATCTCAAAATGTCAATTTCGTAATATTAATAGATGTATAAAAATATGTAATGTAACCATATCAACTATGGTGTGATGGTCATAAGTTCATAAAGAAAGTGACGGGTGTGATTCACGACTGTTGGTAAAAATCCCCCTAAATCCCCCTTTAGAAAAGGGGGACTTTCAACCATTCCCCCTTT
>JAGMBW010000017.1 GCA_023129535.1 Desulfobacterales bacterium | reverse complement strand
AGATACGCCCCTGAACATCAAACTCGTCACCAAACTTCTTACGCCATTGGGACATACTGTGGTTGTGGCAGAAAACGGTAAGCTTGCAGTCGATGCGGTAAAAAGGGAAAGCTTTGATGTGGTATTAATGGATGTTCAGATGCCGGTCATGGATGGCCTGGAGGCTACAAAGGAGATTAGAAAGTGGGAAACTGAGAACAATCATCAATCATCAATCATCAATCATCAATCATCAATCATCAATCATCAATCAACAATCCAAGGGGTTCCTATAATCGCTATGACCGCCTACGCCATGAAGGGCGACAGGGAGAAGTGCCTTGAGGCCGGCATGGACGGCTATATCTCCAAGCCGATAAAGATAAAAGAGATAATGCCGGTAATACAAAGTGTTATTGAAGGAAAATCAGGGTCATGTCCTGAGACGAGGGAGCAGGGAGCAGGGAGCAGGGACCCGGTTGAAAAAGATATGCCTGCGACTATGGGAGGGATCAACATTGAAGAGGCGCTTGAGAGATTGGATGGAAATAAAGAACTCTACCACGAAATACTCAACGAGTTCTCCAAAGGTAACGAGAATACTATCCACCAAATACGACACGCCTTTAACAGGAAAGATATGAAACTGGCCCGGAGGTTGGTGCACACTCTCAAAGGAACGGCTGGTAGCATTTCGGCAAATGCCGTGCGTGCGGCAGCAATAGAACTTGAAACGGCGATTGAGCAAGAAGCGCCGGATAGGGTTGACCCTTTGATCGACAATCTCGAAAATGCCTTGAACGAGGTTCTGGAATCACTGCGCACGGTAAGCCACGTTTTGGATGACAGAAAGTACTCAGAAGAAAAGAGCGATCGATTAAGGGAAATGACATCCAATAGCGCTGTATTCAACGGAAGCCCAAATAAAGCTGAGGTCGTAATTATGCTGAGTGAACTTGCCGGATCCTTAAGAGAATGCGACCCCGTGAGATCGGACAAATGTATCGATTTTATTAAACAACACATGGATCGTTCTGATCTATATAAAGAGATCCGGCTTCTTGAGAGCAATATAAATGATTTTGATTTCGAGGAGGCTCAGAAAACTCTGGACAGCATTGCAGATGACCTGGGAATTTCATTGAGTAGACAATGAATAATTTTTTCCTATAACGTCAATTGAGCAAGAATTCGTATAAAATCCCCTCTAACTCCCCTTTGCAAAAGGGGAGAACCAAATCATCCCCCTTTTTCAAAGGGGGACCGAGGGGGATTTTCAAAACTTAACATCATTCTCTACAAGGCCTTATTTATCCATATGTCATAAAATGAGGGTTAGATATTTATCACTCAATTGAGTGCGTATAATTCTGTGTGAGAGGCGTAGAAAAATGTCTGCTGATGAAGAAAAAAAGGATTATCGTTTTTTGATCGTGGATGACCAGTCGCAAATGTTAATACACCTGAGAGGAATGTTAAAAGCTGGTGGTTACAAAAAAAGTGCATGTGTTGATAGCGGCAGGGAAGCCCTCAGGATAATGAAAAGATATCCAGTTGATTTTATTATTGCCGATTGGCTGATGCCTAATATGACTGGTGTTGAATTACTAAAAATAGTTAAAGAAGATCCCACATACTGTGATATTCCTTTTTTAATGATTACAGGAGAGATGACGAAAGAGAAAGTTGTCTATGCTATTGAAGAAGGTGTGGATGGTTATCTGGTAAAGCCTATTTCCCAAGATCAAGTAAGGACTGCCGTCAGAGACATTTTATATGAAAAATTCCACCCGCAATCACTGCAATATAAGATAAAGAAGCTATCTCGTCTTAAAGTACAGAAAAAATACGATGAGGCACTATCTTTTGGGCAAGAAATCTTAAAGGAGAATCGACATCCGGACGTATTTTTTATTTTAAGTGAGTGTTACTTTCATAAGAAAAATTATGAAAAAGCTCATGAACACATTAGAAAAGTCCTTGAGACTAAAAGACATAGCAAAGCGCTTCACTTGCTTGGGCAAATTTATATGGCAGAAGGGAAATATGAAAAAGCTATCGAATATTTCAAGGAAGCATGTACGATCAATCCCTTAAATCTTGATAGAAAAATATCATTAGGCAAGGTGTATCTACGAGCAGGTCTGGCAGATGAAGCCGCTGAAGCATTTGATTCGGTTGCGGAGTTAGATCCAACGGACCTTAATCTTGTCAATATAGGAGGAACCTATCTCAGCTCCGGTGAGACCAAAAAAGCAGGGGAATACTTAGATCGAGCGGTTGACCCACTTCCGGAAACAGTGGCTGTTTTTAACAAGTATGGTATTGAATTAAGAAAAGTCGGCGAGTATGAACAAGCCCTTGTACAGTACGAGAAGTGTCTGAACCTCGCGCCTGGCCATCACGTTATCTTTTATAACCTGGCACACCTCTATTTTGAAATGCAAGAATATGAAAAGACGAAAACAGCTCTTGAAAATTGTCTCAGATCAAAACCTGACCATGAAAAAGCACAAAACCTCTTGCGCTATTTGACGTATATGCAATCCAGAGCTTGACGTGTTGGGTCAGGGTTTTTCTACCTTTTCAATGTTTATATTGTAGATACCCTGCAATTCAGTGGCAGGGCCGGTTCCCGGCTCGGGTACCCGACGCGTACCGTATACAATACTCTCGTTTCCTTGATCGTCAATAACTCTCTTCACTGGCGTGCTATTGACGATTTGCATGATCACCTCATCTGAAAAGCCAGCCTTTTTTAACATTCCTATTTGTTCCGGGGAGAGCTCCGCCTTCTTGGGATTCTTATAACGGTCGGCCAAAATTACGGCCCTCAGCATGTCATCATCTGCGCCCGCACTTTTGAGTTTTATCAAAAGCTCACCCGTTACCGAACAGGTCTGTTCGGCGATCAACATTTGAATCACAGTATCACCGATCTTTGCCTTTTTCATTCTGCTCATATCATCAGGACTGACCAATGAGTTCATGGCCCAGGCGAATGCGGAAAAGATTACTGTCATGCCTACTACGGAGAGTGTAATTAGTATCTTGGAATTTCTACAACTCATTGCAATCATATACCTTATGGAGTGTTGGAGTACTGGAGTACTGAAACTTTTGGATTCTGGATTTTGAATCGGCAATCTAAGACCTATTTGATACCCTCGGTTCTTATTCTTTGGGATATTCCATTACTCCAACACTCCACTGCTCCAACACTCCGTGAACGGTTACGTACTCCATTGCTCCAATACTCCCTCTGGGGCCAAGCCCCTATTCATACATAGATATCCACCAGATGTCCTTTTTCAAAAGGAATGACCCCACGCAGTCGTCGAGACTCACGATTGCTGGAATTCTTGGATGAGTTGGTATTGTTTTGGCTTACAAGGGCAGTCCTTTGGTGAGGCCTGGCAAGAGGTGTTCCAGTCTTTATAATAGGTACGATAGCCCTATTTTGGCTGGGATTAACTCCCATGGCTGAGCATACCTCCTATTTGAGGCAGGAACATTTTCTACCTCCAACCTTAAGCCTCCAACGGTGTCATGTCATAGGCGCCTAACGGGCAAAACGGGCCTAACGGGCTAAACCGGCAAAACGGACCGATCCGACGCTACAAGCATATTTTCAGAAAGTCAAGCTAAATTGAGCGATTCTTGTAGCCGCAACCCTGGCCCAGACCTGCAAAAGAGTAACCTGACATCTCCAAAACAGCAGAGTCGCACCAGGGCGGGCCTTTAGATTGCGTTGGTTGGGGCAATTTCACATTCACCCAATTGGTTTTGATAAACGCAGGCTAAAGTCTGCGGCTACAACAAATCCCAAAAGAAATCGCTCAATTTAGGTCAAGCTTTCTTGTTCCGTATTGCGAAGATATGGGAAATATTTTCCTCTCTGGCCTTTACAATGGAAAAACTTTCGTTTTAAGGGCCGCCCCAAATGCCTCGCACCGGACATCATTTTTTCAACCAGGTGTATTTATTGCCAATACATCACATCACCTTTTGTGGCATGTTCATTGCTCAAAGGATATTCAGCAATCACCAAACCCGGAACCCCCACCCTGCCCTCCCCCTTGAAGGGGGAGGGTTTGGGTGGGGGTGAGATAAGGTACCCATGAATCCACAGTCAATGAAACTTAAGCTTATCCTGAAAAATCTGAATATTGGACCGCGTCAGCGCATTGCAGCAAATAAGGCCAGGGAGCCGGCGGAGTTCAGGGGGCTATTTTCAGCGCTCTTAGAGCAGGCGTTGAAGCCTGCTAGGGGACTTCTTTTACCTGTACCTGCGACCCGTAACAGAATGAGAACAGGAGGGCTTCTTTCACCGTTAGCGCCCGAAGGAACGAACACTGGAGGAACCAGCCGGGGACGGCTTAAGCATTTTAGAAATGAGTTAATGTCCCCGGGCATTCCCCTTAAAGGCATGTGGTTATCCCGCGAGGCACTCCCTGATTTAAAAAAGATCCTTATTGAGAAGGGATATTCAAACGCAGAGGTTGATAGCTTCCTGAAAAAACTTGTTCATGGAAAACCACGGCACGGGGTTAAGATCACCGAACTTCTTGAAAAACTCTCTGAGTTGAAGGCTTTGTCCGAGAAAAAAGCCTCAGATCCTGTCCTATCAGATCCTGTATTAGAGGTGTCAGCCGCGTCCTTCTCGAAAGCTTCGACAAAGACAGACGGGACGGGATGGATCGAGCATTTTCGGAATCAATTGATGCTTCTGGGAATACCACTTAAAAAGATGGCGTTATCCCACGAGGCACTCCCTGATTTAAAAAAGATCCTTATTGAGGAGGGATATTCAGATGCAGAGGTTGATAGCTTCCTGAAAAAACTTGTTCATGGAAAACCACGGCACGGGGTTAAGATCACCGAACTTCTTGAAAAACTCTCTGAGTTGAAGGCTTTGTCCGAGAAAAAAGCCTCAGATCCTGTCCTATCAGATCCTGTATTAGAGGTGTCAGCCGTTCCCTACTTAGAAGCTTCACTGTCTCGCCTTGGCGTGGATCTTCAGGAAGTCAACAGGGCAATAGAGCAGGCAAGGGTGCAGGGAGGACGGCTTAACCTGAAAGGCTTTGTGCGGAATCTCAAAGCTATCCTCAGGGGGTTGCCCGAAGGAAGCAAGATCGAAGCTGAGGGAAAGGCTGCTGAGGATATAAAGGGGATGCTGGTTCGCGTGGGGATCATTGATAAGGCGGCCGACATAGAGGGTCCCATCTCTTTGGAACGATTTGTCCGGATACTTGAGCAACGGGTGGCCAGCCTGATGCCCCGCACTATGCCGGAAACCCAGATCGAAAATCATGTGAACCGTCTTCTGGACAATGTGTTGGTGGAAAGGGAACAGCAACGTGGAAAGTCCAGTCTAAAGTCGCTTTATGCCAATAAACTCAAGGTCCTGCCCAATGGTGACTTGAAGGATAACCAGGCGCTCAAACAAATAGGAGAAGGATGGAATGAAAATCCCCCTAAATCCCCCTTTAATAAAGGGGGACTTCTCAGTACCCCTAATAAAGGGGAATTTCTCAGTACTCCCAATAAAGGGGAATTTCTCAGTATCCCCAATAAAGGGGGACTTCTCAGTACCCCCAATAAAGGGGGACTTCTCAGTACCCCCCTTTGGAAAAGGGGGGATAGGGGGGATTTTAAGAACGAGCAAATTCTCCAGGAGAAAGTGACCTCACCATATTGGGTCAGGGAGTCGATAACGGAGCGCGGGCCTGCGCCTGATGCCATCATTAAACAAGCGGCGAGGCCGGTTCCCATTCACGTTGTTAATCAAGTTGCAAGACAGATCTCACTTTCCCTCCAGCGGGGAGAAAATCACATAAGGCTTCAATTAAGGCCCCCTCAGCTTGGGGCCATTCAAATTGATATGCACATGAAGGATAGCGTATTAAAGATCGGGATGGCCACCGAACATCATTCGGTAAAGGAATTCCTGATATCGAGTATCCATGAACTCAGAGACACCTTAGTACAGCAGGGAGTGAAGCTGGAGAGAATAGATATTCAGGTTAACTATAATCTCGGGCAGTCCATGGCCCAGGCCCGCCGCGGGCAGAACGGATTTCAGCGGCAAAGGCAGGAACAACGAGGCGGACCGGGTGCGGTGGCAGGTAACAGCGATGTCCTGGAGACAACGATGCCGCGCATGATTCGGCCAGATGCGCTCGTTGACGTGATAGCGTAGCAGTGGTCAGTGGACAGTGGTCAGTGGTCAGAAGTCAGAGATCAGAAGTCAGAGATCAGAAGTCAGAAGTCAGAAGTCAGAAGTTAAATGACAAATGACCAGTGACAAATGACAAATGACAAATGACGAATAACGAATGGAGGTAAACCATGTCTATACCGGCACTTGAACCAGCCTATATGAAGAGGGATGAGACGTCACGTTATGCTGAACCGAAAGATACGCTGGGCAGAGACCAGTTCCTGACCTTGCTGGTGGCGCAGCTTCAGCATCAAGATCCCTTGAACCCCATGGAAAGCACGGATTTTAGTTCACAACTGGCCCAGTTTTCCAGCCTTGAACAGTTGTTTGGGGTAAACAAGAATCTGATGGGTATCCAGGAGAATCTCGGCGCCCGGGAAAACGGGAATCTCCTTGACTATATTGGGAAGACGGTCAAGACCGAGAACAATACGATTTTTGTAACAGACGGGCAAACAGACTCAAGTTTCTACGCCCTGGAGGACCGGGCCGATGTGACTATTTACATTTACAATGAAGATGGGCTGGAGGTGCGGAGGATCTATCGAGGCTGGCAGGATGCCGGCGAGCATGAAATCGCCTGGGACGGCAGAGACAACGCAGGCAAGACGGTCGATGACAGCATCTACGCCTTTGAGGTCGAAGCCCGGGATGAAGGGGGCTTCATCGTTCCTTATAATACCTATCTTACAGGAGAAGTTACTGGTGTTACCTATGAAAGCGGTATCCCCTATTTGATGATCGGGGACAAACTGGTGACGCCCGAGAACATTGTGGAAGTCAGGAAAAACAGTGGTCAGTGATCAGTGGTCAGTAGCCAGTGGTGAGTGGTCAGTGATCAGTGATCAGTGGTCAGTGGTCAGTAGGGAGTAAGCAGTAGGAAATAGGTACCATTGGTTTTATACTTTTAACCCTGGCCCAGCCAATTACCAGGGCGGGCTTTAGGCACTTTAGTTCACTTTAGCTCACTTTAGACACTTGGTTATTGACAAATGACCAAAACCAAAGGAGGGAGATAAAATGTCACTTTCAAGTTCACTTTTTTCAGGTATCAGCGGCCTAAGCAGCCTGGGCAATTCCATGACCGTTATTGGGGACAATATTGCCAACGTGAACACGGTCGGTTTTAAGGCAAGCCGGGTCACCTTTCAGGATGTCCTGAGTCAGACCGTAGCCACCACGGCCGGCACGGGCCAGGTGGGGCGTGGTACATCCCTGGCAGATATCTCCAGCAGTTTTTCCCAGGGGTCTTTCGAGTCCACGGACTCTACTACGGATCTCGCCATTGGTGGCGAAGGGTTTTTTGTGGTTCGGGACCCTAACGCCGAAGAAAATGAGTATTACACAAGAGCTGGTGAATTCCGGTTTGACAAGGACGGCAACTTTTGCAACCCCGCAGGCTACATTGTTCGCGGATGGGAACTCAACACGGATACGGGTGAAGATGAGGGGTCGATTACCGATATCATGCTCCAATCCTTTACATCATCGCCCAAGAAGACTGACGGCCTAACAGTAATTACGAATCTTGATTCTGATGCCGTGAGTAAGTCGCTGGTTCTTGCCAACGTATGGGATGGCGACAATGCTGACGACGAATATATTGGCGAAAACGCGTACGAGTATCAAACAACGCTCAAGGTCTACGATTCGCTGGGAAGCACCCATGACATCACCATCTATTATGATAAGGGTGACATTGCTTCAACGTATGAATACATCGTCACCTGTAATCCTGATGAAGACAGTAGATCATGCGTGAGTGCCGGTGTAAACGGCTTGGGAATGTTGGGCAAGGGAACACTGGTCTTTAATGAGGCCTCTGGCGCCATTGAGGACGTCACTTTTTCAAAGTTCGTCGGAGATGCCGGTGGTGTTGGAGCTCCTTCCGCTTGGACGGGTGGTAGTGATGCTGCCCAAACGTCCTACGGAGAATACACAGGAAGCGCTACTCTTCCTTCTACATTCACCTTCACGGCAACAGTCGTCGACGGTCCTGCGACAATAAGCTCGACAGGGACCACCAAAGCCGTGACACTCACTTACGATAATGGTACTGAATCGGGGACGATTCAAATACCGACCACCTATAAGGCCGGCGAGATTCTCAAATCGGATCATGGCATACAGGTCTCATTTGGGGCCGGTGACATTGTAACTGCCGGTACGTTCACAATAGCCATAACGGCAGGAGATCCAACTGATTTAACCGACACAAATTGTTGGGCCACCATGACCTCGAACGATGTGGACAACGGATATTTCACCTTTGGTGCGAATTTCCTCGGGGGTACCGGCACCGGCATGGATGTCAAGCTCAACCTGGGTTCTTCGTATAGCAGCGCCACCGATAGCTGGATTAACGATTCCCTGTCCACTACCCAGTATTCATCGGCCTCCACCACCTCATTTCAGTCGTCCAACGGCTATGGGGCAGGTGACCTCCAGTCGGTTACCGTTGCAACAGACGGCTCAATTACCGGCCAATACTCCAATGGACAGGTCATTCCACTCTACAGGGTGGCGCTGGCCAAGTTTCAGAATATTCAGGGTCTCTACAAGGAAGGTGGCAACCTCTACCGAGAGACCAGGTTCAGCGGCGACCCCATTACCAGTAAGCCTGGCACCAATGGCCTGGGGATGATTTCACCAAACTCTCTTGAACAATCGAATGTGGATATCGCCACGGAATTTGTCAAGATGATCACCACCCAGCGTGGATTTCAGGCAAATTCCAAGATTATTACCGTAACCGACCAGATGCTGGCCGAACTGATCAATTTGAAGCGGTAGTTAAAGTGGCCAGTGGTCAGAAGTCAGAGGTCAGAAGTCAGAGGTCAGAGGTCAGTGGTCAGTAAGCCATTGAGCATTAGCCACTGATCACTGATCACTGGCCACTGATCACTGACCACTGCTCTTATATGTCAACAGATTGACAGGGCTATCCGACTTTGACATCACCTGTCTGGCGCAACAGGGCAAGGTGCCCCTCACAGAGAAATTCTCTCCTTTCAAAACGCCTGAGCTTATTTACTCCTGAATCATAAAACTATCTGAAGTTACACGATATTTGCCCCAAACTACCAGCCACTACCAACTACCCACTGACCACTGACTACTGATCACTGCCCACTGAATCAACATGGCACAAAGGTTGCTCTGCCCATAGCTGAGAAATCCTGCGATCTTGTCAGGGGTGTAGTGTTCGTTGATAGTTGTCCCTGGCCCAGACCCGGGTTATAGGCTTAATAGGCTGATGACCAGCCAGTGCGCTATAGGCGTAGGGCAAGCCTTTATGGCTTGCCGAATCCGGCAAGGGATAAACCCTTGCCCTACTGACCACTGACCACTGACCACCGACATTACTGGCAGGGTAAGGAACTATGGATATCGCAACTGTTTTCGGGATTATTTCAGCCTTTGGTCTTGTGATCATTGCTATCGTTATGGGTGGCGGCATCAACCTGTTTATCAATGCCCCTGCCCTGATGATTGTGGTGGGCGGGACGATGGGCGCCACCATGGTTAATTATCCTTTAAAGGAAGTATTGGGCGTATTCCAGGTTGTGCAAAATGTTTTCTTCAAAAAGGTGTTATCTGCCAAAGATATAATCAAACAATTCATCCGGTTTTCCTCCAGGGCACGTCGCGAGGGGATCCTGTCACTGGAATCTGAAATCAAAGACGTTGCCGATAAGTTTCTAAAAAAAGGGATTCAGCTTTCAATCGACGGGATGGAGCCCCAGGCGATCCGGGAGATCCTTGAAACCGAGATCACGTTCATACGGGACCGGCACCGACTGGGCGCAGAAATCTTCACGACCATGGGGACTTTCTTCCCTGCCCTCGGCATGGTTGGCACCCTCATCGGGTTGGTACAGATGTTACAAAGTATGAATGATCCAAGTACCATCGGCCCGGCCATGGCAGTGGCGCTCTTAACCACCTTTTACGGTTCTGTCTTGGCCAACATTATGTGTTTGCCCATGGCCGGAAAACTCCGGGCCCGCAGCAGCGAGGAAGTCCTTATAAAGGAGATGGTTATCGAAGGGGTCATATGTCTCTCAAACGGAGAAAACCCCCGTATTTTGGAGCAGAAACTCCAGGCGTTCTTGCCTCCAAGTCAGCGGGAAGAACAGTTTAAGTAATGAAACCAAGGCAGAGTCAATCTGAGGATAATGCCGGGCAGGGCGGAATTCGGGTCCTGATCATCTCGCTTTTCATTATACTTTTAGCATTTTTCGTGGTGCTCAATTCAGTCGCTGTTATTGATGAAAGGCGCAAGCTTGAGGTGCTCGAATCCTTGACAGGAAGTTTTGGGGTTCTGCCGGGAGGGTTTTCACCCTTTAAGTCTGAATTCGAAGAGGTTTTGACGCCTCAACGTCCTGTGACCCGTGATGAGGGGACCAGGGAACTATTGAGTCCCTCTGAAACAACGTCCGGGCCACTTTTTCTCCGGACATCTCTGGAAGGAAAGACAATCAGTATACAAGACCAGATGGTTTTCGATAAAGGGAGCTGCACAATTAAACCGTCGAGTTATCGTTTTCTAAAAAGCCTATGTGAGATGATTAATCAGGATAAATTCCCTGTTGAGATCACGGGCCACACAGACAACAGGCCGCCGGATGAAGAGTCATTCCAATCGAATTGGGAGCTTTCCGCCATGAAGGCACAGGAGGTCTTGAAGTTTTTTGTGGTGATAGGCAAGGTCGATCCCGCGCGTCTGGCGGCCTATGGCTGTGGAAAGTATAGGCCCGTTGCAAGCAACGAAACAAGAGAGACAAGGACCCAGAACCGCAGGGTTGACATTATGCTGGATCATAGATCCGAGGCATGGCTCAAACAGATTTACCGGAAAGAGCCATCCAGATTTTTTGTCTTTAAGAGGTTCTTATTTCGTATGTTTGATTAGGAATCGGGCGGGGATAAACCCCGCCCCTACGTAGGGTCGGGATTTACTCCCGACCGAAAAGGAAAAGGCACATAAAAAAACGCAACAACAAAGACGACGGACCTAAGATAGACACCTCTCTATGGATGGTGACCTTCGGGGATATGCTCATGCTCCTGTTGACGTTTTTTGTCATGCTTTTGTCCATGTCATCAATGGATCTGGGGGCGCTAAAAAGCATTTTCAGTATTTTCGGCGAAGCTGTCAGCCCTACAGCGTCTTCTGATATGGACCAGACAAAGACTGCATACGACATAATGCACAAAGGTGCAGGTGGCGTTTTAGAAATTCCCGATTTAGGTATGATAACCGTTTTGAAGGATCGTTACCATGAGGTAGTTAAAAAGAAAGGGGATATCGACATAACCAATCTTGAGGTATTAAAAGATGTTCTGGCCATGAAAGATACCGAGCACGATGAGATCCCGGACGATTTGAAAGAGGTTATTGACATCTCAGAAGATGAAAGGGGGCTTATTATAACCCTTCAGGAAACGGTTATGTTCGATTCAGGGGAGGCCGAGATTAAGCCGACTGTTTTTCCTCTACTTGACTGGCTTGCCCAGGTCCTTGATCCCATTTCAAACGATATGCTCATCATGGGACATACGGACAATGTGCCGATAAGAAACGCTCGTTATCGATCAAACTGGGAGCTTTCTCTCTATCGCGCTTTAAACGTGCACCGCTATTTTATTGAAAAGGCCGGCGTCCCTCCCAAGCGATTTGGTGCTGGTGGATGCGCTAACTTAAGACCGCGGTTTCCAAATGCCACAAGTGAGGGCCGCCGAAAAAACAGACGCGTGGAGATCATAATCAAAAGAATTAAGGGATTGAGGGATTGAGGAATTGAGGAATTCAGGGATTGAGATCCGCAGATTACGCAGATTAAGAATTTAGAAATATGAGAGATAAAAAAAGTTATGCGATAATTGGAGCGGCGATTGAGGTTCACTGTCACTCGAACATAAGAGATTTGTTTATAATCTGTGAAATCTGCGTAATCTGCGGATGGGATTGAGGGATTGGGTTGACCTAAACACGACAAACACGACAAACACGACAAACCCAACAAACACAAGAGACACAACAAACACGACAAACCCAAATGGGAGATCAAGATGGCAGAGGAAGAGAAGGAATCAAAACAAGTCAAGGAATCAAAAACAGACGCTCCTGAGACTAACCCCAAGAGGTCTGCCAAGAAATGGATAATCATTGGGGTCGTGGTCCTGTTTTTGGGCGGTGGAGGTTATGCGGCATGGAATTTTCTTTTGGCTGAGAGATTACTCGGCAGGGATACCCCGCCGACAGAAGAAACCGGGCACAAGACGGCACCAGCCAGTGACAAAGAATTCGGGATTATTTTTGAAATGGAGCCCTTTCTTGTTAATTTGCTCGACAAGCAAGGGACACGATACCTTAAGACAACGATCGGATTTGAGGTTGAAAATAATGATGTCAAAGAGAAAATGAATCGACGTACTGCGCAATTAAAGGATACCATTTTACTACTTCTTAGCAGCATGTCTTATGAAGATATTAACAAGCCGGATGGAAAACTTCAACTCAAAAACAAGCTGGTTATGCGGATTAATCAGATTTTGCCGGATGCTGGCGTTAGAACGGTTTATTTCACGGAGTTTGTTGTGCAGTAAGCAGTTTAGCCCAACGGGCAAAGTGTTCAATCATGAGTAATATTCTATCACAAGACGAGGTCGACAGCCTGCTCAAGGGGATAACAGACGGAGCGGTTAGTACCGAAACAGAGACGCCAGTGACTTCAGATGACGTCATCGGTTATGATTTCACCGGTCAGGATCGAATTATTGATACGCGTATGCCTGGTCTTGATATGATTAATGGACGCTTTTGCATAGGTTTCGCGACGAGCCTTTCCTCCTTTGTCCGAAAGATAGTGGATGTCAGCGTCGCCTCGCTTGGCATAGTCAGGTTCGAGAAATTCCACCAATCGCTTCCAGTACCCACCAGTCTGCATATTTTTCGGATCGAACCCCTGAAAGGACATGCGCTTGTGGTCCTGGAAAGTCGATTAGCGTTCAATCTTATTGAATGCTATTTTGGCGGCAAGGGCTCAGAGGATGTGAAGATTGAAGGGCGTGAGTATACTGCTATAGAGAAGAGGATGATACAAAATGTCGTCAGGCTGTATCTGGAGAACCTTGCGCAGGCATGGAGGCCGATTTATGAGATTTCAGTGAGCTATATCCGGTCAGAGACGAATCCACAATTTGCCGGCATAGCGCTTCCCAACGATTTAGTTGCTGTGACTGAATTCAATCTGGACCTGGATGGGGTACCGGGCCTCATGAAGTCGTGCATTCCTTACTCAATGATTGAACCAATTCGGGATAAGCTGCGCGCAGGGTTCCAGAGCGATCGATTGGAGGTAGATATAGGCTGGAAGAAGCACCTGGAAGAGCAGATTAAGAATAGCATGGTAGAAGTGAGAGCAGAACTTGGGACCGCACAGATAACAGGACAACGACTCCTTGGCCTCAAGGTTGGTGACGTGATCCAGCTTCAGCAGGACGTGAACGACTGTTTGGTCGCAACGGTTGAAGGCGTGCCAAAGCTCAAAGGACGTGCGGGTGTCACAAGGGGCAATAAGGCCCTGAAGATTGAATTAAGTCAAACGTAATATTTAGCCAAAGTGGGGGGAGTGACCATGTCCGTTTTATCACAAGAAGATATCAATAACGTTACGTCCGGAAAGGATACAACGACGACTGGACAAGAGGATGACACAACCAAAATTCCTTTGGCCACAAACATTGGAAAGACTGCCTCTACGAACTTGAGCGATCTGGATCGAGATCTGGGTTTTATACTCGACATTCCCCTGCAGATCTCGGTTGAACTCGGCCGGACCAGCATGCTTATCAGCGATTTGCTTCGATTGGGACAGGGTTCGGTTGTTGAGCTAAGAAAGCCTGCTGGTGAACCAATGGAAATCTTTGTGAACGGAAAGTTATTTGCACGCGGTGAGGCTGTGGTAGTTAACGAAAAGTTTGGTGTGAGGCTTAGCGAGGTTATCGCCCCTGGTGAAAGGATCAAGACTTTGGGTTAGGGTGCTATGGACGAGTTAACAGGAACATCCGGGATGATGTCTCAGCCGGACCTTTGGGGAGCCGGGCTGAAGACACTTGGCATGTTGTGCATTGTTGTGGCGATCTTGATCCTGGTCCTTTTTCTTGTGAAACGATTCTCTTATCTCAAAAATGGTTCTGGCCACGGACAATTTATCAAAATTCTGTCATCCCATCATGTAACGCCCAGGGAGCGCATTGCCTTGATTGATGTGGTGGGTGAAAAAATCGTAATTGGCATTACCTCGGACAACATAACCTTCTTGACCAAGATCGAAAAATCCGAGGCCCTGGAGAGAATTGAAAGTTTAGAGGTTGCTGGGGCACCACACAGTCTTTTTGCAAACTTCCTTAAGTCGTCTCTAAAAGGCAAAGGTCATTAGTCATTGGCAGATCGAGCGAGACACAGGGTTAAGTGTAAAATGGAAAATATAGAAAATATATACAACCGGAGTCTCTTAATCAAGGATGCACGAGGTGGTATGCAAAGTAAAGGAAGAAATGTTTCAAAGCGAAAAAGGATTTTTCATTATTCAATTTTCATTATTCAATTTTCATTACTATTGATTCCTGCGGTTGCTTTCAGTGCAACCATACCACTTCCCTCGCTCCAGATCGGTCTGGGGCAGGCTGACAACCCTGAACAGGTCTCAGTCCTGCTTCAGGTTGTCGCTCTATTAACCGTTCTTTCCCTTGCACCGGCCATTTTGATTCTCACGACATCTTTTACCAGGCTGGCCGTGGTCTTCTCATTCCTGAAACATGCAATGGGCACCCAGCAGGTGCCCTCAAGTCAAATCATCGTGGGCCTGGCTTTGTTTCTTACCTTTTTTATCATGATGCCTGTATGGCAGCAGGTTAACAACGAGGCACTAAAGCCCTACCTGGATGAGGAAATATCTGGGGCTGAGGCCCTTGAGGCGGCTATACATCCCGTTCGCCAGTTCATGTTCAGACAGACGCGAGAAAAGGACCTGGCCCTGTTTTTGAAAATGGCTAAGCTAAGCAAGCCCAACACACCCCGGGATGTCCCCACATCCACCTTGATACCCGCGTTCGTTGTAAGTGAGTTGAAAACGGCCTTCATTATTGGATTTGTTTTATATGTGCCGTTCTTGATTATAGATATGGTGGTGGCGAGCGTACTTCTTTCGATGGGAATGATGATGCTTCCACCGATCATGATATCCCTGCCGTTCAAGCTCATGCTTTTCGTGCTGGTGGACGGTTGGTACCTGATTGTTGGCTCTTTGGTCAGAAGTTTTGTGACAGGATGATATGACCCCGGAATTTGTAGTAGCGTTTGCCCAGGAGGCGATTAAGGTTACCATTCTGGTTGCAATGCCAATGCTGGGGCTCGGGCTTATTGTAGGCCTGGCTGTAAGTATTTTTATGGCAACCACTCAGATCCATGAAATGACACTAACCTTTGTTCCCAAAATACTGGCTGTTTTGATGGGACTCCTGTTTTTTTTGAGCTGGATGTTGCAGCAGTTGATGGATTTTACACATAACGTTATTACACAGATACCGATGTATATTCGGTAGGAAGGTCAGTGGTCAGTGGTCAGTGGTCAGTAGGCAAGAGTTAGGCTCAAGGCTCAAGGCTCAGGGCTTAAGGTCTAAAGCCAAATGCCTTGCGCCTTATGCCTTACGCCTCACACCGATGACCACTCAACAAATGATAAATGACAAGTCACAAATGATAAGAAAATAATGGAAATTTTATCGCTTTCCCCTGAGCAGTTCAAATCGTTTGTTCTGATTTTGATACGGGTAAGTATCGTCCTGTTTATGGTTCCCGTTTTCGGGTCGGGTATCTGGCCAAATATGGTTAAGGCAGGACTGGCGCTGATAATCAGTATCATACTTCTGCCGGTTGTCGAGCCTGCCCCCGCACTATTTCCCGAAACCATATTAGGAGGCGCAGGTCTGATACTTTCTGAATTAGTCTTGGGACTGATTATTGGACTTACCATTCGATTGATCTTTACCGCAGTACAGTTAGCAGGACAGCTTGTGGGATTTCAAATGGGATTTGCCATTGCTAATGTCCTCGATCCTGAGTCGGGGAGCCAGAGTTCTATTCTCTCCCAGATGGGTTACTGGGTTGCCATTTTGATTTTTCTCCTCCTCAATGGTCACCACGTTATGCTTGACGCGTTGGCTGACAGCTTTGCCATTGTTCAAGTAGGCTCCATGGGACTTAGCGATGGGCTTTTTGATAAGATGTTGGAAGTCTCGGGGGATATGTTTACCATGGCGGTTAAACTCGGCGCGCCGGCTATTGCCGCTCTTCTCATGACAAGTGCGGCCTTTGGCATTATTGCCAAGGTCGTGCCACAGATGAATATCCTTATCGCGGCCTTTCCCGTGAAGATAGTGGTTGGTCTGTTTTTCTTTGGGTTTTGTTTGGAGGCACTCCTCCATTTTATGAGGCACTATGTTGCGGGATTTGAAGGCATGTTGAAAACGATAATGCACTTGATGCTGTAAGATGCCATACACATGGAGTATTGGAGTACTGGAGTAGTGGAGTAATATTGAACCCATCGCTCCAGCACTCCATCACTCCAATACTCCAATCGGAAGGATCTGAACCTTGGCTGAGGGTGATTTTCAAGAAAAAACCGAACAGGCAACCCCTAAGAAACGGTCTGAGGCGAGAAAAAAGGGGCAGGTTGGCAAGAGCCGCGAGATACCATCAGTAGCTGTGCTTCTGGCAGGCCTTTCAACGCTGCATTTGTTCGGGGCCTATATGTATAACCACATAAGATCCCTTATGCAAGATACCTTTTCTATGATAGCAGCCCCGAATCTTAGCCTGCCGGAGTTTTTGGCATTTGGCAATATTGTTATGGAGCGCTTCATCATCGTGGTTTTGCCAGTGATGATTGCGGTGTTTGTGACGGCGCTCCTGTCGAATGTCTTACAGGTGGGTTGGCTACTTTCATGGGAGTCGGTTACACCAAAGCTTTCAAAAATAAGCCCCATCAAAGGGATACAAAAGCTCTTTTCCAAACAGACGCTAATGGAGCTGTTCAAGTCCTTAGCAAAGCTTGCCCTGGTTGGTGTGATTGCCTATCTGACTATCAAAGGGGAAATGGACCGCCTACCATCACTTGCTGATATGGAGGTCCAGGGAATTCTATTATATGTTTTGAAGGTCGCATTTAAGATCTTTATCAGGGTGTCTATGGCTATGATCTTTCTGGCTCTCCTCGATTACGCATTTCAAAAGTGGCAGTATGAGCAGCAATTGAAGATGACAAAGCAGGAGGTCAAAGAGGAATTTAAGCGAACAGAAGGGGACCCGCTCATCAAGTCAAGGATCAGGAAGATTCAATACGAGGTAGCCAAAAGGCGCATGATGCAAGAAGTACCCAAGGCGGATGTCGTCGTGACCAACCCTGTCCATTTAGCCGTAGCGCTGCAGTACGACAGTGCCGAGATGAGTGCGCCAACGCTTTTAGCAAAGGGGGCAGGAGCGGTGGCTGAGCGGATTAAGGCATTGGCTAAGGAACATGATATCCCCGTCGTTGAGAACAGGGAGTTGGCCCATAAGCTTTTCAAGATGGTTGAGATCGGCAATGAAGTTCCGTCGTTACTGTATCAAGCAGTGGCCGAGGTTTTGGCCTATGTGTATCAGTTGAAGGGAACAGTGATCAGTGGTCAGTGATCAGTGGACAGTAGGCAGTGGTCAGTGATCAGTGATCAGTGGACAGTAGGTGGTAACCCTCGATTTCGGATTTCGGATTTCGGTAATGTTCTCAAGCCGACAGGCGCTATGCGGAATGAAAAGACGGAGAATGGAGAATGGACCATAGAGCAAAAAAACGCTATGCGCCATGCGCTATGCCCTATGCCCTATGCGCCAACGAATAACAAATAACAAATAACAAGTTTCAACTGATCACTGATCACTGATCACTGACCACTGATACTAAAGGGGTTTTTATGGCTACGGCAACACAAGGGACTTTAAGGAATATCTTTGTTACAAATAGCAGCGATTTAATGATGGTTGTTGGTGTGATAGCCATTTTGATGGTTATGGTCGTACCATTGCCCCCATTTCTGCTCGACTTTCTGTTGGCCCTGAATATCACATTTTCCATTATTATTATTGTGATGGGCATGTACACAGTTACGCCTCTCGACTTTTCCATATTCCCATCCGTTCTTCTGGTCGCCACCCTGTTCAGACTCTCTTTGAATGTGGCTTCCACAAGATTGATACTGCTGCACGGCAACGAAGGTGCACTGGCTGCAGGGAAGGTCATTAAATCATTTGGTAGTTTTGTTGTGGGTGGCGATTACGTTGTGGGCTTAGTGATCTTTGTAATCCTGGTCATCATCAACTTTGTCGTGATCACCAAGGGTTCCGGCCGTATTGCCGAAGTGGCTGCACGGTTCACCCTTGACGCCATGCCCGGCAAGCAGATGAGCATTGATGCCGACCTGAATGCCGGGCTCATAGATGAGAGCGGGGCCCGGCAGCGTCGGGATATCATTGCAAAGGAGGCCGAGTTTTACGGGGCCATGGACGGCGCAAGTAAATTTGTTCGCGGAGATGCCATTGCCGGGATTATCATTACATTCATCAATATCATTGGTGGTTTTGTGATTGGGGTGCTTCAAAAAAAGATGCCCATTGCGACTGCAGCACAGAACTACACCCTCCTTACAGTGGGTGACGGATTGGTCACACAGATTCCGGCCCTTATCATCTCAACCGCTGCGGGTATCGTGGTAAGTCGAGCGGCTTCGGAGTCGAGTATGGGGGTTGAGTTCGGTAAACAGCTTCTGGCTTACCCCCGGGCCAGTTATATCGGCTCAGTGGTAATCTTTCTATTCGGACTCATTCCAGGGCTTCCCCATATTCCTTTTATAGTACTTGGTCTGGTTGTTGGGGGAAGTGTCTATTTCATTGATAGGAAGAGGCGGGGGCTGGCGGTCGCAGAAGCTCTCAAGGAGGCCGGAAGAGACAAGTCGGAAGAGGGCGCCGAACCAGTGGAACATCTTCTTACGCTCGATCCCATGGAGCTGGAGGTGGGCTACGCTATTATTCCGCTTGTGGACAGGGCGCAGAACGGAGAAATCCTTGACCGTATCAGGTCCATCAGGCGACAGTTTGCTTTGGAGAAGGGAATGATCATTCCTCCTATTCATATAAGGGACAATCTGAATCTGAAGCCGTCTGAATACCGAATTCTAATCAAGGGTGTAGAGATAGGCAGGTATGAATTGATGCCTAATCATCTTATGG
Organism: Desulfobacterales bacterium; assembly: GCA_023129535.1. GTDB lineage: Bacteria > Desulfobacterota > Desulfobacteria > Desulfobacterales. Next base: position 7,593 of record JAGMBW010000017.1, on the reverse strand, counting down.
CCATGGATCCGGGCGATGTTGCTAAAAAGCTTGATGGGATTCCAACCAGGGAACCTGCCTTCGATTTGCCTGCTATCTGGATTCCTGAAAACAAGCAGGAAGAAGCGAAGTTTGCGGGATACACGGTCGTGGAAAACACAGCGATCATGGCAACGCACCTGACCGAGACTATCCGCAGCTACGCGGATCAGTTGTTGGGTCGTCAGGAGGTTCAGAATCTCCTTGACAATCTTGCTAAGACCTATCCCAAGGCCGTTGAGGAGCTGACACCATCGCTGTTGTCTTTAGGCGGCATTCAAAAAGTATTGCAAAACCTTTTGAGGGAGGGCGTATCGATCAGGGATATGCTGACGATTGTAGAGACTTTAGCTGATTTTGCCCCGGTTACCAAGGATCCGGACGTCTTGACAGAGTATGTAAGACAGAAGCTTGCGAGGGCTATTGTAAACTCTCATATTGCAAAGGATGGCATGCTGCCTGTGATTACCGTCGAACAAGATGTTGAAGACGTGCTCCTGAATAGCATCAAACATACCGAGCATGGATCATATCTCTCTGTGGAGCCGAATGTGGCGACCTCGATTGCGAACTCAGTAAGCAAGCAGATAGAAAACGTTATGACTACGGATTTTCAGCCAGTCCTGCTGTGCTCTCCTGCAATCCGAAGACATTTTAGAAAGATGGTGGAACAATTCGCACCGTCAATAATGGTGTTTTCACACAGTGAACTTCCAAACAACATCCGGTTTAAGTCCTTGGGGAAAGTGAACCTGTAGGATTGCGGAATGCGGATTGCGGAATGCGGAATGTTATAAACACGGGCACGTATTCTATTGGAGCAGTACTTGAAGAAACTTTTTTGTAAGTATTGGTTTTTATCCTTATAACTTTAGGCACTTTAGGTCACTTTAGGCACTCCATAGTATAGAAATAAACAAACATGTGATGCAGCCTATTCTATAGCTCATGGAAGTCAAAAAGTACCAGGCTAATACCATTCATGATGCGGTCAATTTGGTCAAGCAGGAGCTTGGTCCGGACGCGCTGATTTTGTCTACCCGCAGAATGCATGGTGGGAAGGTTGAAATAAGTGCCATGCCTCCACTTTCTTCCAAAGGACAAGCCTTGATGGATCAAAGGGATACCGATTTTTTGGGCTCGCTTAAGTCAGAGTTGATGAGTATCAAGGAAATGATCTTTCTTTTAAGCCGTTCAGGGAAGCTTGAGGAAAGATTTATGCTGAATCCGGGAGCTATAGAAGTGTATAGTAGACTGATTCGAAGCGGTATCGCCGAACCCTATGCACAGGTCTTTCTGGAAAAAGGAGGCGCATTCAAGAAAAACGGTGAGCTGCCCTCCAAGGACCTCGACAAGCGGGTCTTCAAAGAGGTTATGAAGGTAATCGAGGTAACCGATCCTTTTGGTCATGATCGGGGGCAGGCTGTTTCTGCCCTGATAGGGCCTACAGGGGTTGGCAAGACGACCACTATTGCCAAACTGGCAGCCAATTTGAGCCTGAAACATAAAAAGAGCGTAGGACTGATTTCTATAGATAACTACAGAATAGCAGCCGTAGATCAGCTTAAGACGTATGCCCGGATCCTGGGTATGCCATGCTTTGCAGCCTTCGACCGTACTGAGTTGGAATTTGCCCTGACGCGCATGAAAGAAAAAGATATCATACTTATAGATACGGCCGGGCACGGCCACTATGATGTGGAACGTATAGAAGACTTGAGAGAACTGATCGGCAGCTATCCTCCCCTTCGTAGTCATTTGGTACTCAGTGCTGTCACCAATGAATTGGAGATGGAACGTGTGGCAAAGAATTTTGGGCAGTTAAACTTTGCTAGTTATATCTTTACAAAAACCGACGAAACACAGGCTCGAGGGGTGATTATTAACCAGCTTTTCAAATCAAGGATGCCGATCTCGTTTGTTACCACAGGCCAAAGGGTTCCAGAGGATATTTTCAAGGCAACCAGGACGCGCATATTGAGTTTATTGGGTTTACACAGTTAGTTGAGTTTATTGGGTTTACACGACAGACACAACAGACACAACAAACACAACAAACCGTAACGTTGGGGAGAATCTTAACATGGATCAGGCAAGTCGTCTAAGAGAAATCGTCAGGAAGAAGGCTTATGAGCCCGCCTGCCACGGCGAAGCCGGGCGGGCGCGAGAGGGCAGGTGGCCGGCAGGTCCTCGCGTTATTGCCGTTACGAGCGGCAAAGGGGGTGTGGGAAAGACCAATATCGTTGGAAACTTAGCCATTGCGTTTAGAAGGCTCGAAAAACGTGTCTTGATATTAGATGGGGATCTGGGGCTGGCAAATATTGATATTATTTTCGGCCTTAACCCTGTCTATAACATCAAACATGTGATCAACGGTGAAAAGGATCTTGCAGAGGTTATTGTTAAAGCCCCCGAAGAGATTTGTATCATTCCTGCGGGTTCTGGACTACACGAGTTGGTCCATCTGACGAATGGGCAGAAGCTTAACCTGCTCAATGAGTTTGATACGTTAAATGAAGACTTTGATATCTTCCTGATCGACACCGGGGCAGGTATTTCTTCGAACATCATCTATTTTAACATGGCTGCTCAGGAACGAATTGTGGTGGCCACATGTGAGCCGAGCTCTATTACAGATGCCTATGCCTTGATGAAGGTTATGTTTACCCAACATGGTACCAGGAGTTTCAAGCTGCTTGTCAACATGGCCGCTCACGCAGACGAAGCGAGGTCGGTTTTTGAAAATCTGAGTAATGCTGTTGTGCGTTTTTTGAAGGATGTATCCTTAGAATATGTCGGGTTTATACCCAAGGATGACAATTTCCAGAGGGCGGTGAGACAACAATGCACAGTGTTGCAGCGTTATCCTGAAAGTGAATCAAGTAAAGGCTTTTGTAAGTTAGCTCGGCGTTTGTTAGCCGGCCCGGCAAGTGCAGGCTGTGATGGGAATATCAAGTTTTTCTGGAGAAAGTTCATGAGTTATCACTAATTGAGTTCGTTGGGTTTATTGAGTCTATTGGGTTCGTTGGGTTTATTGAGTCTATTGGGTTCATTGGGTTTATTGAGTCTATTGGGTTCATTGTCATAACACAACAAACACAAGAGACACAACAAACACGACAGACACAACAAACACAACAGACACAACAAACACAACAAACACTCTACGATGGGAAAACTTCAACTACAACGCAAGTACGGCAAGGCCTATTTCGAATCGTCAGGGGCAACTGATGAAGCGGAGCGGGGAGCCTTGATTGCTAGGTATGCCTCTTTGGTAAAATTTTTGGCAAATCGCATGGCTATGCGCCTTCCCCCCAGTGTATCCGTAGATGATTTGATAAGCGCAGGGATGATAGGCTTGTTGGATGCCATTGAGAAGTTTGATCCCTGCAGGAAGGTTCAGTTCAAGACATATGCAGAATTCAGGATTAGGGGGGCGATCTTAGATGAACTCAGGAATATAGACCCGGTTCCGCGATCAACGAGAAAAAAAATTCACGACATGGGAAAGGCTATTACGGCGGTTGAAAAAAAACTAAGAAGACCTGCCGATGATGTGGAAATAGCTGAAGAGATGGGCATTGATCTCGATACATACTATGAGATTCTTGATAAGGCGAGAGGCATTGAGCTTCTGAGTCTCGATGACTATGTCAGGAGCAATAAGGATAATTCGGAATCCAAAGAATCTTACAAAGGTTTGATTCAAGGAGATGACAACCCGGAAAGAGACGTGATGTTCTTGGAACTCAGGCGTGTCGTCGCCAATGCCATCAAGAGACTCCCCAAAAAGGAACAGATGGTAGTTTCATTATACTATTACGATGAGCTGACCCTGAAGGAGATCGGGATGGTCATGGGGTTGACCGAATCAAGAATTTCTCAGATTCATACCAGGGCAATTATACGATTAAGAGCAAAACTCAAAATGTACCAGGAGACATAGTTATAGGATTTCGGATTTTCGATTTGCGGCTGACGCCTTGAAAACAGTACGGATTTCGGATTTGGTCTGCACATGATTGTGATGTAAATCAAAGTGGTTACGAGGCTTGTCGGTAACTTCTCAATAAGTTCGGGTAAACCATACAATGCCTCAGACCTTTCATATTATTCTGGTTCCCACGCTCCGCGTGGGAACCCAAGGCTTTTGGCGCTTCGCGCCATGTAGTGAGGGGTTGTGACTAATATGGTTTCCTGATTGGGCGCAGAGCGCCCGGTGGAGCCCGTTCCCACGCAGAGCATGGGAACGAGAAGTGTGGGTTGAGGGACGGAGTCCCGAAACCCAACAATAGCTTAAAATCGTTGGGTTTCGCTTCGCTCAACCCAACCTACCGGAAGTGGCCAAAACGAAGACCAGAAAATAATCAAAGTAATAGCGGAAGAGCATTGATGAGTAATCTCTTTTAGCAATTGAACAACACAAATCAACAATCGACAATCAACCTTATGACCGTTCAAGGTACAATAAAGAAATACCGATGGCTAATTGCAGGTCTACTTATAGTCGTATGTGTGCTGTGTCTGGTTTATGGGCTAAAGTGGTTGGCTGTGGGCGGCCAGGGAGACCACCAGAATGTGCCTCTTACACGGGTCTACCGGGCTCCTATTACAAAGGGTTCGGGTGCCATTTTGGATCTTGCCGCTTTTGTTGTTCTACTTCCCGAGGATGAGGATTGGGCTTGTTTGTCGTTAAGTATTTCAGTCAAATTGTCGAACAGTCGTGTAGGTAGGGAGATAAAAGAAAAAAAACCTTTTTTCAGAGGGGTCATCTACGACGTTTTGGACAAGGCGGTTAAGACTGGCAGTTCCCAAACGATCTCAAAGGAACAGTTGAAGCGGGATGTTATTGGCGCCCTTAATGGCCTGCTGGTCACAGGAAGCGTAGATGCAATCTATTACAGGGAATTCTTGCTGGTTTGATGTAATGCTTACGCTGGCTACGTAAGGAGAAGGAATGTCAAGACCGGTCGACATCGAGCTCGCACTGGGGCAAGGCAATGCGATCAGAGGGGTGCACAACGTCAAACCCCAGACCTTTGAACAAAAAAAACGTGCAGCAGCCCGGGATCGAAAGCAGAGGAAGAAAAAGAAAGGGACAGGGTCACAAAAACCTGCCAGTTTCGACAAAGGCCGAGCTCGCGATGATGGGACAGAGGGAGCAGGGAGCAGGGAGCAGGGAGCAGGGAGCAAAGAAAATGATTTAGAGGTTCGGGGTAGTTTGGTGGACGTAATCATCTGATGTTTTCAGCATCTCTACAGTTTTGGGTGATCTTACAGCTTGTGGTTGACCTGTTTTTGATCATCCTTTTTATTATTTTTGTGAGGCAGTTCAAGGCTGGCGGGGCCAGCCTGGCGTCGTCTCGTGTAGAACCATTGCCCCAGGGACTGGAGCCCTTGCTGAAAGAGGCTGAAAAAGTGGCCGGGCAATTCGAGACCCAGTTGAAGGAGAAACAGCGCCTTGTCAAAAGATTGAACGAACACCTCGACAGCCGCATCATCAGTTTGAACCTGTTACTTAACCGGGCCGAGGTTTGCGAAAAGAAACCCCACAAACACGTTTACGACTTACAGGAACAGATCATAGCCCTTGGAGTAAAGGGGCTCGGTCCCCAGGAGATAGCAAATCGCATGGGGATTTCAAAAGGAGAGGTGACGCTTGTGCTCGAATTAAAAAGAAAATTTCAGGAGATGGAGAAAGATAGCTAAACATCTGAAGTGCCTGAAGTGTCTGAAGTGAGCTAAAGTGAACTAAAGTTATGGGATAAGAAAAGGATCGTTGTAACATCTCAATAAATGCGGGTACGCCTCCTGGATTCCCGCCTACGCGGGAATGACGAATTAACGTCAGTCCTGTCATTCCCGCGAAAGCGGGAATCCAGGAAATGTTCATAGCACATGATCTACCCGGACTTTTTTGTCTCGTTCCCATGCTCTGCGTGGGAACGTGTACCGCTGGGCGCTCTGCGCCCTTACATAATTGTAATCTGCCTGCCGGCAGGCAGCTACCTGAACACTGAACACTGAACACTGATTATGAACCATCTGATTTTCAAAGAAAATGCGCTTTTAGGTCAAATCCGCAATCCTTCCAGTCTCATCGTGCATGGCAAAGCCGGCCATCGCAAGGTCCTGCCATTTACTAAAGATGAGGTCGTTCAGGGAAGAGTCATAAGACCGATTTCCCCGAATCGTGCCTTACTTCTCTTTGGAGAGGAGCGGGTCACGGCTCGGACATCCGTGCCTCTGCGGGCAGGCCAGATCGCGTTTTTCAAAGTTGAACAGGTTTCACCGCAGTGTGTCCTGAGACTGGTCGAACCACGAATTGGCGAGCTATGTGGGGTAAATCGACTGTTGACATGGAACGTCTTGCGCGAATCTCCTTACAAGAGCTTAATCAAAATATTGGCCCCATTCATGCGCTCCGGGGAAGAGTCGGCTGTGTCCAGGGTGCCGGACATGTTGGTGCGATGGTGGGGCTTGCTGAACCGTATTTCATTTCCGTCCGAACAACTGCATCATGGGCAATTTCTTAAGTCATTCATAGACGGGTCCGGGATGACCTGGGAACATAAACTCAGGTCCTTCCTGCTTTCCGGGTTTCAATCCACGAATAACCTCGAGTCCCTGATAGAACAGGACTTGAAGGGACTGGCATTAAAGACCTTAGCTGATGGTGTGGTAAATAAGTTTGTTTCTGCTGAAGCTATTAGCAAATTTGTTGATAGCCTTGAACAGTTTCAATTGTTGAACGTGTCGAGACTGGAAGGAGAAGGGAAGCTTTTTTTTACAATTCCTTTGCAATTCCATGATAAGCTTAGCTTTGGAGAAATTTTGATCGACGTTGCCGGAAAGAGAGAAGATGAAAGCCCTGACAGAGACGGGGACAAGGTCCTCAGGGTTTCCTTTCTGTTGCACATGTCCTGCCTTGGGCCGGTGCGTGCAGATGTTTCAGTATTTCAAAAGACTATCAGAGTTGGTTTTTGGGTATCCAGGGAGGAAATCCAATCCCTTTTTAACAATTACAAGGCCTTGCTGAAAAACCAACTTGAAAGACACGGTTTTGGTCTGCAAGAGATCACATGCTGCCTGCAGGAGGCGAGTGTTTTGACTCAGACGTCTCTGGTTGAAGAGTTTCTTGATTCTGAGGAACACCATATCAATCTGGTTGTCTGATCCTCTTCTCTCCCAAACGGATCATATTATTTAGACAGGATAACAGGATAAACAAGATTATTTATTTCCTGTTAATCAACAGAGCCCAAATCCTGTAAAAACATATAATTACCGATTCGATCAGGCTTTAGAAAAAAACTGTATTAAAATTATTTTTTGGATTTAAATAATAGTTCGGTACCAAGGTTTGTCATCTTTGCTATTATACATTCAATACTCATTTGGCTGTGGGAGAGACATCCTGCCTCGAAAATCGTGGCTGAAAGCCATTCCCACGGGTTTGAAATGAAAAGCCATTTCCAGGATATGAATTTATGATATACAGGATCTGCATTATTTTTTATAAAATCAAGTCAATCCTGTTATCCTGTCTGAAATATTTATTATTTTTCGGGA
>JAGMBW010000169.1 GCA_023129535.1 Desulfobacterales bacterium | reverse complement strand
CCCCTTTTCTAAAGGGGGTTAGGGGGATTTTACTAAGGTCCTAAAGACTTGCTCGATTGTTAGATTCTTGCACATTCACTCTTATGCTCATCTCTCAGGGTGCTAAGCTACTGATAAATCAGTACTTGTCTGACAAACAGAATTCCGAATATCTTTTTGGCATGGTTCATTTCGTGTTTTCGTACTTTCGTGATTTCGTGATTGATTTGAATACTTCTAATCGCACAGCTCCAACTTTTTCGGTTTATCCGGGTTAGGGATTGTGGATTTAGGTGGAAGAAGTTCTGCATTTCAGCTTATGCATGATAAGTTTTCATGAAATCTAAGAATCTACTGACTTCCGCAGTTTTGATTGTCTGCGGGGTATACACCAGCCAGTACCCCTGCCACAAGCTTTCTCCTTTCAGCTCTATCTCCTTTAGAGCCCCTGATTCAATCTCTTTAACAACTGTCCTTTTAGGAACGATGGCTAACCCCATACCTGCCTCCACCACTTCTTTTATTGCCCCAGTGTCACTCACCGTCATAACGATTTTAAGGTCCTCCAATTTGATATTATCTCTCAGGAAGTATTTGGCGATGGTGCCCTTGATCCCGCAATCCTCATGCTTCATAATGAATTTTTGTCCCGTCAAATCCTTTAACGCCATTTTCTGCTCAAGCCCTGTAGAATAATTTGCCGGAGCAATCAAGCATAAGGGTTCCCTGCCAAATTCTTCTATCTCCACGTTTTTATTTTTTATTGCTGTCGGATTACACATCCAGCCAAGATGAAGATCTCCATTCAGGATATGTTCGATTATGATAGAAGAATTGGAAACTTCCAGGGAAATTTCTGTTTCCGGATGCTCTTTCTTAAAAGCGGCAATAATTCCGGGAAATATGTACCCACCGGTCGTCGTACATGCCCCAATGTTTAAAGTGAAACCGCTTTTTAGGTCACCGCTGCAGCGAGATATCTCATATTTAAGGTCATCACTGAGTCTCCAAAACTGTTTGGCATAATTGTACACTACCTCTCCGGATTTGGTTAATTTTACCCCCTCTCGGGTTCGGTTTAAAAGGCGGGTATTGAAGAAGTCCTCCAGCGATTTGATTCGATGGGTTACTGCCGGCTGGGTAAGATGGAGGCTGACAGCCGCTTTGGAAAAACTCCCTCTTTCTGCAATTGTACAAAAAACCCTTAAACTAAAGAGATTGATATCCATTATTCTTTTGGTTGTAAGCGTTCACGGTTCACGGTTCAACGGTAGCTCCTGAGGTCAGAGGTCTGACATCTGACTTCAGACATCTGACTTCTGATTTCTGACCTCTGACCTCTGACCTCTGACCTCTGACTTCTGATTTCTGACTTCTGCGCCTCAAGGTATCCGCTCACATCAGGGAAAAGGCGGGCTTCTGTGTGGGGAAGAAAAAGAGATCCCACATATTTATCCATGAAGGACGGGTTGTCGCTCAACTCAATATGCGTCATCATCTTAGCAATACGCTCCGCCTCGCGCAGCATCTCCCTGGAAAGGCACACCAACCGCGATCCTAAGAGGGACCCGTTTCCTAAAAAATGAAACCTCTCAACGGGAAGATCCGGAAAGAGGCCAATCTGTTTCCCCTTTTCAATGTTGATGTATCGGCCAAAGGCGCCCGCGATGATCACCCGAGCCAGGTCATCGAATGACAGATCCAGGCTCTCAAGAAGCGTAAGACATCCGGCAAAAAGCGCCGCTTTGGCACGAATCAGGTTTTCAATATCCACCTCGGTGATGACGATATCATGGCCGGTGGCAGAATCTTCAGCCCATGCCAACACAAATTCGTATCCGAATCGTCCGGGCCGGATGCGCTTTGATGACAGGCTGCGAACAAACTTGCCACTGCGGTCGATGATGCAGGCCGATAACAACTCCGATAAGACACTGATCAGGCCGGATCCACAAATACCCCGGGGCCTTTTCATTCCAATTGTAATGACCATAGGCTCCAGCGTCACCGGATTGATGTGGAACCCCTCAATCGCTCCCCTGTCGGCTCGCATACCGTGTTTGATCCCACCTCCCTCAAAGGCAGGTCCCATAGAACAGGCAGCGCACGCCAGCCAATCACGGTTCCCTAAAACGATCTCACCGTTAGTCCCGATGTCCATATAGAGCGTCAGTTCCTCTTTTTGAAAGACGCCAGAGCCTAATATGCCAGAGACAATGTCTCCTCCGACATAACTTGCCACCGAAGGAAAACTGTAAAGCTGAACACAGTCAGGCAGGTCAACGCCAATGTCTGCTGCCCATACAACTGGCATGAAATTGGCCACCGGCACATAAGGTGCCTCCCTGATATGACGTGTCTCTATACCAAGGAGAAAGTGCATCATGGTGGTATTGCCAGCCGCGGCAATACATGAGATGCTCTTCTTTGAGGTGTAGGTGTTTTCCAAAAGCTCATCAATGACCTGATTGGTGGAAGATACCACAAGAGACTGCAGCTTTTTTTGCCCTTCAGGTTTTTGGGCATATACGATGCGGGTGATAACATCGTCGCCGTATTCAACCTGCCTGTTGTATTCGGCCCGTTCCGCTAAGACTCTTCCGGTTTTAAGATCAATGAGCTGGGCACAAATGGTTGTTGTTCCAATGTCCAGGGCGATGGCAAGATTCTGATCAGATGTATCCCCGGCTTCTATACGCACCAGCTTCAAGGGCCGGTCTTTATCTTGTTGAGATGGAAACGTGTTTGTTGCAGGCGCTGCCATCAGCGTCGCTGTAACAAACCAATCACTTGTCCTCAAAATGTTTGGTATGGTTTTGAGACATCGTACGTCTACAGAGATATCTTCAATATGATGCTGCTGTCTCAGCCCTGCGGAAAAACGCGACAGGTCACTCACATTGTCCTGTAACGTAGGCGCAGTGAGTCGAAGGGGCACCTTGATGGCCATGGGGTCAAGCTGCCAGCCTTCTGCCAGAGGTATTGTATCAAGGCCGGAAATCCTGCGTTCCGCATGGCCCATGTCAAGTTTCTGGGCCACAAGGCGTCTCAGGCCCCTTGACTCAACAGGTACGTGCACGGTGCAGTCTGAAAGAATAAGGGTTCTGCATGCCTGCCGCCATCCCTCTTCGTATTTCTCCTGACTTATTTTTTCCGTCTTTTCGCTATCAACCTCCCCTGACTCAATCATCACGCGGCACTTGCCGCATACACCCTGGCCTCCGCATGAGGCATTGATGTGAACGCCAGCCGCAAGGGCCGCCTCCAACAAGTTCGTGCCCCTGTCAACGCGAATTGCTACATTGTCCGGCTGAAAGGTGAGAGTGTATTTCATAATGTCCGTTTGGCCCGTTGAGCCCGTTTGGCCCGTTGAGCCCGTTTGGCCCGTTTGGCCCGTTAACCGGCTAAACCGGCACAACCGGCTAAACGGGCTAAACCGATTAAAAAAGGCCGCTCGGATGAGGTCTCCAGACGGCCTGTCTATTCAGGTAGAGTAAGAGTGGCTAATCGCCAGTGATAAGTGGTCAGAAAATCTTTATGCAAATTTCTGCAAATCTACCATAGAGATGAAATATACCTTGCCCGCCCTGGTAATTGGCTGGGCCAGGGTTGGAGTCAGTTCTTATGCTGACCACTGGACACTGACCACTGGACACTACTTAATTGTGTTTTGATTCCTCTTGTGTCTCGGTCAATCCCGCCTTCTGAACAAGGAGGTCATATTCCTTGTCAACCCTGACCTGGATTTGTCGAATCGTTTTGTTGTCCAGATGACGGAAACGTCCCTGGAGTTTCAAGTATTCCTCCACAGGTTTTGGCCTTTTGATTTTTTTGGTTATGATATAGCGCCCGTCTACGACCTCATACAAGGGAAACACGTTGGTCTGCACGGCAAGGCGGCTGATTTCAACAGTTCGCTCCGGGGCAAGACGCCAGCCCGTCGGGCAGGGGGAAAACAGGTGAAGGTAAGCCGGGCCTTTAATCATGGCGGCCTTCTTGGCCTTGTTCATCAGATCCAGATAATAAGCGGGTGAAGCCGTGGCGACATAGGGAATCGTGTGGGCTGCTGCTATCGCCGGCACGTTCTTTTTCCAGGTCCGCTGTCCGATGCTCAGCTTTCCCGGTGGCGATGTGGTGGTCATGGCGCCATAAGGGGTGGCGCTGGAGCGCTGGATACCCGTATTCATGTAAGCCTCGTTGTCAAGGCAGATATAGACAAAATCGTGTCCCCGCTCCAGGGCACCGGAAAGGGCCTGGATTCCGATGTCGGCCGTGCCGCCATCGCCTGCCATGGCAACGACTGTAATCCGTTGTTTCCGTAGCCTCCCTTTTCGCATCAAAGCCTTGCGACCCGACTCAATTCCGGAAGCCACGGCCGCTGCGTTTTCAAAGGCCACGTGAATCCATGGCACCTCCCAGGCGGTCTGGGGATAGGAAGATGTGACGATCTCCATGCACCCGGTAGCGCTTGCTACAATGATATTTTTCCCCATGGCCTTTAGTGCCATGCGAAGTGCCAGTATCTCTCCACACCCCTGGCAGGCGCGATGTCCCTGGGCAAGGACCTCCACCCTTGGAAGTGATTCGCGTGTAAACTTCTTAAAATCTCTCAAGGCTGTCTCCGTCATCTCTCCCTCACTCCAATCAGTTCATACACGGGGCCTTCCCCCTTTTTTGCATATCGAATCGCCTTCTTTACCATCTGTTTAAACATTTCCACGGTGATATCGCGCCCCCCGAGACCTGAGATAAAACCAAAGACCTGCGGCTGGTAAGGCGCCCCGTACAGGGCAGACTTGACTTTCGAGCAAACAGGACCACCCTGGGCACCAAACGAAATAGCCCTGTCCACAACAGCCAGCGCTTTTATTCCTCTTACAGCCCTCCTGAATTCTTCATGGGGAAAAGGCCGCCAGAGACGAAATCGCATCAGGCCCACTTCGATTCCCTTTTCGCGCATCCGATCTACAGCGGTCATGGCGGTCTCAGTAACAGAACCCATGGTCATTAGAACTACCTCAGCGCCTTCGGTCCGGTATGTCTCAATCGGTTTGTAGGAACGTCCGTAAAGTTTTGCAAACTCTTTCCAGGCCCGTACGATCACTTTCTTGGAACCGTTAAGGACTGATTCAGCCTGCTGTCTCGCCTCGGTATATAATTCCGGCACCCCCACGGGTCCCATGGTTACGGGATTTTTGGGGTCGAGTACTAACTGCGGTTCGAACGGTTTTAGATATTGACTTACCTCCGAGGCGCTCAACAACTCGATCGGCTCAATCACGTGGCTGAGAGTAAACCCATCCATGTTTACTATCATGGGGAGTAAAACCTCAGGATCCTCAGCTACCCTGAAGGCATGGATAATCAGGTCAAAGACCTCCTGGCCGTTTTCAGCAAACGTCTGTATCCAGCCGCAGTCTCGCTGGGCCATGATATCGCTGTGATCGTTCCATATACTGATGGGACCGGACAGGGCACGGTTGGCTATTACCATCACAATCGGGGTGCGCAAGGAAGGAGCGATAAATACTATCTCATGCATGAGGGCAAGGCCCGGTGCGCTGGTTGCCGTAAACGTGCGCGCCCCTACTGCCGCTGCCCCGATACAGGCGCTCATGGCAGAATGTTCGGATTCGACCGGCATAAACTCAGCATCCAGTTCGCCATCCGCCACCAGTTCAGACAGATGCTCTACGATGTGCGTTTGAGGTGTAACAGGGTAGGCCGGTATTACATCTACATCAGCAGCACAGACCGCCTCGCTCACCGCTAACGAGACCTCGATTCCCACCTTCTTTGGCATAACTACTCTCCTTCCATAATCATGGTAATGGCATCCTTCGGACACTCATGAGCGCAGATGCCGCATCCCTTGCAATAGTCCCCGTTCCACTTAAAATAGCCGTCCCTGGTAGGTGAGTAAACCATGTCCGGGCAGTAGATCCAGCAAAGACCGCACTTGATGCATTTGTCATAATCCGTCACCGGTCTCTGGCTGCGCCAGTCTCCGGTCTTAAGTTTCCTGGAACTGCCGGGTTCCGTGATGGCGCACCCGATCTCCAGATTCCTCCACCCTGTAATTGCATCTACCTTTGCCAATTTCTTCACTCCTTTGTCTTCGCTCGTTGGTTGAGTCGTTGAGTTGTCGGGCAAACCCCTGAGTTCTCTATCCCGTCTCCTGATACGCTTCTCTCATGGCATTCAGGTTTTTTTCAGCGATACGGCCGAAACGCTTTTTGAGCGGCTCCTCCATCGATTCGACATCAATAACATGTGTGGCCTTGATCAGCGCACCGAGCATGGTGGTATTGGTGATGGGACGACCAAGGTGCCTCATGGCAATCTCTGTTGCGTTCACCGGGGCCATCCTCGCCTTGATGCCAAACTCCTTGCGAATTTCTTTCTCGCTCTTAGAGGTATTTAAAATCACCATCCCGTCTTTCTTAAGCCCGGTCGTAACATCCACGATTTTTAAGATGGTTGGATCAAGCACTACCACAATATCTGGCCTGTAGACCTTCTCCCTGGTCCGAATAGGGGTATCTCCTATGCGTACAAAGGCCATCACTGGCGCCCCGCGTCGTTCAGGACCGAAACTGGGAAAGGCCTGGGCATATTTTCCCTCATTGATAGCCGCAAGGGCAATCAACTCGGTGGAGGTTACGGCCCCCTGTCCGCCACGACCATGAACTCTGATTTCAATCATAATAATTGCCCCTTTCGGCTGGTAATATCAGGACAGAGAAATCTCGCTGAGCTTGCCTTTAGTGCATTTTCTATCTCATGTCAAAGAAAAAACGTCAAGCAGATTCCGCACCGGACAAGCCGTGGCCCGTTTAGCCGGAAAACAATATCTTGACTTTTCGCACCTCAATTGCTACTCGGCACTGTGCATTCAAAAACTTTTCGTAACCGTTCAGGGGTTCAGGGTTCAACGGTTACCCTGGTTACAATGCTCTGCGTTGTAACCCTGGCCCAGACCTGGACTATGGCCTTAGTAGACTGATTGAAGCGGGTCGCGCCAGGGCGGGCCCAACCGCTGGACGCTCTGCGTCTAATACGTGTAGATACTTACTCGGCGCAGAGCGCCTATCGGCATGCGTTCCCACGCAGAGCATGGGAACGAGAATATATATAAGAACGTTACGGACAACGGACGACGGTGAACCGTGAACGGCTACGGCCAAAGATTGTGGTGGGGGTGAAAAGAGGTAAGACAATGAAATTAGACGAGCAGGTCATAACCAGGGCAATAATAGAGCGTTTCACTGAAAAATGGATCAATTATCTCGACCTTGATGTTGCCATTGTGGGTGGAGGGCCATCCGGGTTGGTGGCGGCCTATTACTTAGCCAAGAAGAATAGGAAGGTCGCCCTTTTTGAGCGCAAGCTCTGCATCGGAGGCGGGATGTGGGGTGGCGGGATGATGTTCAATGAGATTGTAGTTCAGGATGAAGGGAAAAAGGTTCTTGATGAGCTTGGCGTCTCCACGCACCCGTTTCAAGGTGGATACTACACGGCCGACGCTGTGGAGGCCACCACGACTCTTGCCTCCAGGGCTTGCCAGGCAGGGGCAAAAGTTTTCAACCTCATGTGTGTGGAGGATGTCATTATCCGGCACACAGATGGCCCTGAGTCGGCCAGGGTCGTTGGTTTAGTGCTCAACTGGACAGCCGTTGAAATGGCTGGCCTCCATGTCGATCCCCTAACCGTTCGTGCCCGATACACTATTGATGTTACGGGGCATGCCACCGAATTGATGCATATCATAGAGAGAAAATCCGGGGCAAAACTCCTGACCGAAACAGGTAAGGTGATGGGTGAAAAATCCTTATGGGCCGAGGTGGCAGAGCATTCAACCCTTGAAAACACCCGCGAGGCCTTTCCGGGAGTGTATGTGGCAGGGATGGCTGCCAATGCCACGTTTGGATCTTACCGGATGGGTCCCATTTTTGGAGGGATGCTCCTTTCCGGCAAAAAGGCTGCCGAACTTATTGTTCAGCGGTTAGAAGGAACTTAGTCGCTATTGGGGACACTGATTTTAATATATTAATAATCTCTGCTTATCTCCGTAAATCCGTGTCCCCAAAAAGATTTTCTTGAAATCTATATTGTGCGTGGGGAGCCTTCTAAATCCCCCTTTGAAAAAGGGGGAAACTTTGAGGAGGGGAACGATCCATGAAAAAATGTCATCTTATCGCAGTAGCCGCAATTCTGACTTCACTTTTTCTTTATGGGTGCGGAGGGCCGCCTCCGCCCCTGGATGAGATCAGGAGCGCACTCAAGGGCGTACCCACGTATTCGGTAATTCTCGACGACATGAAGGAGGAAGGGAGCTTCTTCAATACCTATTACCATAAATACCGAATAATCATGGAGGATAAGGCTACGGAGACGGGTTGGCAAGAAGCGCCCAAGGACTATTACCGGCGGAACATGCCTTTTCTGGGTATGACCATTTGGGTCAAGAAAGAAGGAAAAGGGGCTGAGGCCGTAGGGCCGGCCGGTTATGAGTATGTCGGCGACCGCCGGTACGGACGCTGGCAGACGAATTCATCCGGCCAGTCGTTCTGGGCCTTTTATGGGCAATACATGTTCATGTCCGCCCTCCTGGGGCGTGGCCCGATCTACCGTGACCATTACACCACTTACACCACATCCCGTTCACAAAACCGGCCATATTACGGGCCCCACAATGAATACGGCACCAATGGGTCGCTGACCAAGAGGCAGAAACCCAATTTTTATGCCCGTCGAATGTCCAGAGCCCGGGCCAAACAGGCATCTTTTTCCAACAGAGTCAATCAACGCACCGGCCGCACCCGGACAAGCGCTCGCGGTCGGAGCGGAAGCTGGGGGAAATAGTCTATGAAACTCGATATCATAATTACCGGCCTGATCTTGATCGCCGCCTTCTATGTCCTGTTATTGATCGGCAAACTAATCAACGATCTCCTGCACCGGGAATATAGGCTCAACTTCGAGCTGGTCGAAAAGGACAACGCCGCTCTGGCCCTCGCCATGGCAGGTTACTACTTCGGTCTCGTCCTGGCCATTGGGGGGGGGCTGGTCGGCCCTGGTGTCAGCATTATTGATGACCTTATGGATCTGTGCATCTATGGTCTTTTAGGCATCGTTCTTGTCAACGTCTCATGGTATATTTGCGACAAGCTGATCCTGTTTAGGTTCAAGGTTAGCGAAGAGCTGATCCGTGATCACAACCAGGGCACCGGGGTAGTCTCCGCAGGGGTGAGCATTGCTTCGGGTTTCATTATTTTCGGATCGGTCCAGGGCGAGGGGGGGAGCATCTGGACCGTAATCGGCTTCTGGGCTATTGGCCAGGTCATCCTGATCTTAGCCGGATTGATTTACAACCTTATAACCCCGTACAGCATCCATGACGAGATCGAGAAAGACAACGTGGCCGCCGGGGTGAGTTTTGCAGGCGCCCTGGTGGCCATCGGAGCCATCATTGGTTTTGCTGCAGAAAGCGACTTCGAATCGTGGGCAATAAACCTGCCGGACTATCTGGGGTATGCCGCCTTAGGGCTGGCCCTGCTTCCCCTGATTCGTCTGCTCACGGACAAGGTGCTCCTGCCCACAGTCAATCTCACCGATGAAATTGCCGGGCAGCAAAAGCCCAACGTGGGCGCTGCGTACATCGAAGCCTTCTCCTACATCGCTGCCGCTTTTATCATTTACTGGTGCATATAGCGGATGTTCCGCATAGGGATTGTTCTCAAAATAGCGATCTTTGCCACCGGTTGTGCTGGTATTGTGGCAGAGTTCGTCCTATCCACCCTGGCTACCTACCTCATTGGGAACGCCGTTTTTCAATGGACCATGGTCATGTCGTTGATGCTATTTGCCATGGGGCTGGGCAGCCGGCTGAGTAAGGTTTTCCAGCATAGGTTGCTCGACACATTTATCTTTGTTGAATTCGGTCTCTCTGCACTCTGTTCCTCTTCAGCAGTCCTCGCTTACGGCCTGGCCGCATACACCAGCCACATCAACCTCCTCATCTATATTGTGGCCATGGTCATCGGCGGGTTGATCGGTTTTGAGATTCCCCTGGTCACAAGGCTTAACGAGGCCCACGAGGAACTCAGGTCCAACATCGCCACGGTGATGGAAAAAGACTACTACGGATCGCTTCTGGGAGGGTTGTTCTTCGCCTTTTTTGCCTTGCCCCACCTCGGTTTGACCTATACCCCTATCGTCCTGGGCGCGATTAATTTTCTGGTGGCCTCCCTCCTTTTGTGGTTCTTCTTCCGTCTTGTTCGAAGAAAAAAGGCCGTAGTCGCGGCCTTTGCTGCCTGTTCTCTCTTCCTGATCTTCTTAGCCGTCCTGGCCAAACCTATCATCATGTACGGCGAACAGCGTCAATACAAGGACAAGGTCATCTACGCCAGGCAGACGCCGTACCAAAAGATCGTGATGACCCAATGGAAGAAATACTACTGGCTATTTATCAACGGCCAGGAGCAATTCAGCAGCTTTGACGAGGAAAAATACCATGAGCCACTGGTTCACCCGGCCATGAGGCTCTCAGCCAATCGGGATAAGGTCCTCATCCTTGGGGGTGGTGACGGGCTGGCTCTGCGGGAGGTCTTGAAATATACAGACGTGAAATCGGTTACCCTGGTGGACATAGACCAGGCGATGACCGACCTGGCTGCCCAACATCCGGTGCTTATGGATATCAACAAGGCTTCGATGACCGACCCGCGCCTAAAGGTGGTCAACACGGACGCCGGTTCATTTCTTAAACAGGACACCCACTTTTACGGAGCTGTCATCATTGACCTGCCGGACCCGGATACCATTGATCTGATGCACCTCTATTGCCTGAGTTTCTATCGGTTGGTAGCCCGGCATCTCCGGCCCGGCGGGG
>JAGMBW010000168.1 GCA_023129535.1 Desulfobacterales bacterium | reverse complement strand
AACTTATCGAGCCTTAGGCGAGAAATTGGAAAACTAAAGGGCGTCCCAAGTCCACACCAATAAATATCAACTACTTGGCCGAACTACTTATTTATTTATGGATATCCCCATTGGCACTCAGAGTTTTTCTTCATTTTCCTTACCGGGTGCGTAAAGCCTGCAAAGCCAACCTCTACCGTTCAGGGTGGGAGAGGCTTCACAAACTAAACTTTTGATCGAGATGAAAAGATTCCGTGAGTATGGTATATTCGAACATCGGAAATGAACGAGCGCCATTGCAGAAGGAGCATGAAATGCAACCAGATTGGAGAGATCATATTGTAAGCACTCCTGATGTGCTTCGGGGGAAACCGCGAATCAAAGGAACTAGAATTCTGGTTAGCCTTATCCTTGGATATTTGGCGGCGGGTAACACTGTAGGGGAAATCATAAAGGAGTTTCCTGACCTCGCAAAGCAACAGATCGCTGCTTGTTTGGATTATGCTCGCGAGTTATCCTCCGGCAAACTACAAGGGTATCATCGCCCTTCAAGTGAGAAATCATCCGGAAATTATTCCACATCTTATCATGAGGTTGAAAGATTACTTGTCCGCTCACCTTGACAAGAATCATTACAAAGGCAAGTTGCTCTTGGTGGAGGTTCATAGAATCAGGGTTCGGGAATAATTGAAATTAGCAACGGCGCTTAACAACAGGTCGCGGGTTGCTGACGCTGGCCCAAATGGCCTGCGGCCACTTCAGTCCGTCGGGAACAACTGGGGGACGCCTATGATGTTGTGCTTTACTCGCGCCGGGAACTTTGGGGGACATTGTTGAATTCGTTGACTTATCATTCGTTATCCCATAGTTATTCAACTAATTCAACAACGTCCCCCATTCCTACAATCAAATTTTCTTAGGTACTTAAGCCAGGGCATTAGCGATATAAAGGGAGACAAATACCATGCTTGAATCCGATTATTTGAAAGACAGCGCCCACCTTGTGCAAAAACTGAAGCAGATATCAACTCTTAAGCCTTTTGACGATAAGGACCTGCACGGAGCGTTGAAGCTGAGCAAGATAAGGAAATATAACCCAGGGGAGTTAATTCTTGAAGAGGGCAGCTTTGATAACTGGATATACTTTCTTATCTCTGGCAAAGTGAGAGTAGTCAAAGGCGGTAAAGATCTGTGTCTTCTTGAGCGCACAGGGGATGTTTTTGGCGAAATGGGTGTAATAGATGGTTCAGCCAGGTCGGCTTCGATATATGCTATTGATGAGACCGTTTGTTTGGTGACAGATGCCTCCTATCTTGATAGGTTGTCAGGCCGTGATAAGCTTGCCTTCGGCTATGTACTATTCCGGGTATTTTCCGAGATCTTGGCCAATCGCTTGAGATCAACAACTCAAGACTTGATTAGTGCAAAGGAAGAAATAGCGAGGCTGAGAAGCGAGGACAAAAACTTTGGGGGACGTTGTTGACTAGGTTGAATAAGTGGTGGTGGATGTCGATGACATTTTTACTTCGTCTAATATCTTCAAGGCTGGCTTTGAATTGGGGGTAGTTATAGCTACGCAAATACTTCTGAGTTTACAAACCTCTGGAACGTCACCTGAAATGGTGTTGGTTTTTTTGGGAGATGACAATCAGAGACTGGTGCAAGGCATAAGGCTCAAGAATTTTTTTCCTTGGCTCCAGAGGCGTTGCGCCTTACGCTTTCGCTTTACACCAAGATCTTTTGAATTTCTCGGTCCGAACAGGTTAAAACCGATACCAAATGCGGCGGCGGACTTCGCAGGCACACAAAACGCCAGGGAACATGGCCTGAATAAAATATGGAGGTGAAAATAGATGTACAGAGGTATCATCCAGTCAGACCCCTCAATCATGATGGGTAAGCCGGTGATAGCCGGCACGCGCATTACTGTGGAGCTTGTCGTTGAGAAGCTCGCCGGCGGTGAAACCGTTGACCAAATCCTTGAAGCACATCCGCGGCTGACACGAGAGGCTATTCAGGCAGCCCTGGCCTTTGCAGCAGAGGCCCTGCGTGCTGACGTGGTCTATCCCCTTCGGGAGACAGTTCGGTGAACTTTCTTGCCGATGAGAATATAGACAAGCCCATTGTAGAGCGTCTCAGGAAAGATGGCCATGTTGTGCTCTATGTGATAGAAATAGAGCCAAGTATTTCGGATGACGAGGTTATTCAGCGGGCGAATCTGGAGTCAGCATTGTTGCTTACTGCGGATAAGGACTTTGGGGAATTGGTTTTTCGGCAAGGTCGTATCGTTTATGGGGTTATCTTAATCCGTCTGGCTGGGCTATCCCCCCAACGCAAAGCGGGGGTGGTTTCAATGGCGCTTCAAGAGCATGCTGGCGAACTGACTCAGAATTTTACAGTGATCACTCCTGGTGCGGTTCGAATCAGAAGACGACCTTCACGAGGTGGATAAAGGTCCTTTTGTCGCCACGTCGCCTAACACCATGTTTGCGGTTCGTCCGCCACAGGCGGGCTTACCCAAATTCTTGCTTCGTCAAAACCTATTTTATGCTGGCAACGTTAGGTTCCTGGAATTCACGCTATGATCAATTCAAATATCCACACTGAAATCATGTCGTCGCTTAGAAAGGTCGAGGCATCGGAGAACGTTCGCGTCCTGTTTGCTTCTGAGTCTGGAAGCCGCGCATGGGGCTTCCCTTCGCGTGATAGTGACTACGACGTCCGTTTTGTGTATATTCGACCGAGGGATTGGTATTTATCCATCGACCTTGAACAACGGCGCGATGTCATTGAATGCCCTTTGCACAACTCGATCGATCTTAGCGGCTGGGACATAAGAAAGGCTCTAAGACTGCTTCGCAAGTCTAATCCGCCCCTTGTCGAATGGCTCAATTCACCGATAATCTACGTAGATTCTCTCGGGTTTGCCGCGAAGCTGCGCTCTGTTCTTCCCAATTATTATGCGCCCGCGGTGTGCATATATCATTATCTTCATATGGCGCGGGGTAACTTCCGCGAGTACCTTCGTGGCGACGTGGTTTGGGTAAAAAAATACTTCTATGTTTTGCGCCCACTCCTGGCGATCAAATGGATCGAAGCCGGTCGAGGCGTCGTACCTATGGAATTCGATGTTCTTGTGGAGACGATGGTCGAGAACCCAGACACTAAGCAGCATATTAATGGTTTGCTGGAACGAAAAAGGGCAGGTGAAGAACTTGATACGGGACCAGCGATCCCAGCTATCAGCCAATTTATCGAGACGGAACTCAGTCGACTGGAAACCGTCAGCCCCGAAAAGCAAGCCGGTGGAAATGATCCCGAAGAACTCAACATGCTCTTTCGAGAAACGTTAGAGAGTGCATGGGATCGCGCCCAATAAAATTTTGCTGAATAAGGAAGCTAAAAGAATCAAAAAGAGCCCTGTTGAACGAAAAGGATGTATTGAACAGGAAAGAACTATTCCTGAGTTCTGTGCTGAACTTTTCTCAAACTCAGGTTCCAAAGGACATAAAGACGAGTTTTCCAAAGGTAGAGGATTTGGGGAATACTCTTTCATTCCTGGCTGGCAATTTCAAGAGCATCAATGAGCAAAGAGAGGCTCTGGATGCCAAGATCAAGGAAATCGAAAAAGAGATTAAAGCCGTGGAGAAGGAGTTGGCGTCTTTAACAAAGCCCCATGAGAAAACGAAGAAAGTCATCGAGGTGCTATTTGACTCTAAGAAAGACCAGGAGATCAAGGTTGCGGCAAGTTATTTAACGCAAAACGCATCGTGGGAACCGGTTTACAAAACTACCGTTCCGCTGAGCTTGGAAGAGGTCGATTTAGTTATGTTTTCAAAAAATTCGGCAGAAAACAGGAGAGGATTGGAAAGACATAGTAAGAATATGGGACGTCCTTAAATAACTAAATAACTTGACATGACCTTAATTGGTAATGTCGGGTTATCAACTGTAATGAGGAGATTGCTCGCTGGATATGCTGTCAGTTTTAACCGCCGGCATAAGCGGCACGGTCAGCTCTTTCAGAACCGGTATCCCGGTTAAATATTTTATCCTATAAGCACCTTCTCCCAAACTCATCCTGGCACGAACACGTTGCTTCAATAAAAATATCCCTCCCGTTGTTATGACAGTTGTTATGACAATTGTTGAGATCGTTCCCGCTTTATCAAACCACGACGCCTTTTTTCATCCAGGCGACGCTGCTTTGCCGCCCGGGAGACCTTCCTCTTTTCCCGAGGTTTTTCCTCCTTGAGCGCCTCGCGCAACAATTCTACAAAACGCTCAAGAGCCGTCTCTCGATTGGCGGCCTGGCTGCGATATTTTTGTGAAACCACCCTGAGGACTCCCTTCTTGTTCACACGCGTCGTCAAACGGCTCAAAATGCGGTCTTTCTGCGAGACGGAAAGGCTTTGCGAATTGGCCACATCGAACCAAAGGGTCACTCGCGTGTTGACCTTGTTAACATTTTGTCCTCCCGGTCCGCTGCTGAGCGAAGCAGTAAAACTCAATTCCTCTTCAGGGATGGCAATCTCATCCGTAACTTTGTGCATATTCTTTATATACCTTAAAGAAGCACCCTATGTCACCTATTTCTTGCAATCAATATTTCAACTAAAGTGATCGGTTCAAGGTTCAGGCCTGCCCTGGCGCTTCGGCTTATTATGAGCTACCAAGCCAGTAATCCAGGTCTGGGCCAGGGGTTCAACGGTTCCTATCCCTCTATAAGAGAACGGAGCTTCCTGATGGTCTTGCCGTAATCAGAGCTGCTAAAGATAGCTGAGCCTGCCACGAATACGTCCGCACCTGCCTCTGCCACCAACCTGATGGTCTCCTGGTTGATGCCCCCGTCAATCTCAATGAGGACGTTCGGATTCTTCGCACCAACCATCGGCTTGAGGTCTCTTATCTTCTGAAGGGCCTGAGGGATGAATTCCTGACCGCCAAAACCCGGGTTTACGCTCATGATAACGACCATGTCCACATCTTCCAGGATCCATTCTATGGTTGAAAGGGGCGTGCTCGGATTAAGCGCCACCCCGGCCTTCACATCCAGGCCCTTGATTGCCTGAATGGTCCTGTGCAGATGCACACAGGCCTCCACCTGCACAGTCATGAGGGTGCTTCCTGCCTTCGCAAAGTCTTCGAGATACCGGTCCGGTGCCTCTATCATAAGGTGCACATCAAGGGGCAGCTCCGTAACCCGCTTTACCGCTTCAACCACAAGGGGCCCAATCGTGATATTCGGCACAAAACGGCCGTCCATCACATCTACGTGTACCCAATCGGCCCCTGCTGCCTCCACGGCCTTAACCTCCTCACCCAGCTTTGAAAAATCTGCAGACAATATGGATGGCGCTATAAGCTTCATCTCGGTCCTCCATCGTATCCGATCACAGGGCGAGCCCGCTCCCTCTCCACCTTAGGCGGACTCAACCACACACAGATCGCTCATATGATCCCGAATTTCACAAGTGTTTTTTCAAACTCTTGTATTCATATAGTTCCCACGCATAAATAATCGCAACCAATGGCGCATAACGTTTTGCGTGTTTGCGAA
>JAGMBW010000167.1 GCA_023129535.1 Desulfobacterales bacterium | reverse complement strand
CCCGAACTTTTTGAGAAGTTACAAAAGCATGTCATAACACTAAGATATTATGGGTAATTTTCAAATACAAGATCCACCCCGGTTTGTGGGAAAGATGTCCCCCATGAGGCATTTCTCCCCAACACTAGTCCTAAATGCCCCTATGACGAAATGGATATAGAGGCTATTGATCCTCTTTGGTTTTTGGATCTTCCACCAGCAAGATACGACGGTTGACAAGGCTCATCTCCTTAATACGTGCCTTTATTTCGAGTCTTTCTCCAAATATGTTCTCAAGATCGATGCTGCCAACTCTTGGTCTCACAATATCGACATCCTCCATTACCACCTTGTCAGACCCGTCCTTTGAAAGATACACGTTGACTTCACACATAAATAATCACCCTTTCTTGTTGAGGGTTGCCTTTGGTGCATCTAATGCTAGTCTCTGTCTTTTTCTCATCTTAGCCGACAAATCTCGTTTTTGCAAAGAGTTTCGCCGATTTTTTCACAAAAGAGAGGCTCTTTGAACCTTGTCCGGCACGCCAATGCACGAGGCCTCAGCAACATATTTGTGTTTGAGTTATTGAAGCTCCCCGCAGCAAGCACCGTTGAATGATGGACTCGGCACTGAGAGCCAGATCTTATAGGTGAATGACACGGACACCAGGACAAATCTTTCCCGGTCTTAAAAATGCTTGACAATGTCGGTTAATTAACATACATTTACAAAGAAGTTTTTCTGTGGTATCCGCTTAAGGAAGACAGAGGAAGAACTTAGGGGTTTCGCCCCAATTGGAATAATGGAATGTTGGAACAATGGAATATTGGGTTTAAAAGGTGTTTTGTGCATATTCCTACATTTTACATCATAGCGCACAGCTTCACTTCGTGTCCATTATTCCAATATTCCATCATTCCTTGATCGAGGTTGCAATGGGGCAAATAAATAGCTATAATTTCAATAGGTTGTACAAATTCCGAGACGTGCAATAATGCAAGATCTCTGAGGATACAAAACTGCACATGGTTGGAATTTAATGTAATGCCCTTTCTAGTTGGCCTGGTTTCAGCCTTTATATTCTATCTGCTTCTAACCACATCTTCTGGCAACTTGTTTCTGTGGAGCAAAGCGGAACTCATTACAGGAGCGATTTTCGCTCTCACGGTGGGCGCAGTGACAACAAAGCTGGCTGCGGAAAAAGGCTTCCGGATCCTAACTCCAATGAGGTGGTTTCTGTTCTTTGCATACTCGGTGGGACCATTCTTCTGGGCTATGGCAAAGGCCAATGTCGACATTGTTTACAGGGTAATTACGGGAAGAATAAATCCCGGAATAGTCAAGATTTCGCCTAACCTAAAGACCGACATAGGTCTAACCCTGCTGGCAAATTCCATTACACTCACCCCCGGCACCTTGACCGTGGATGTGGATGAAGAAACAAATGACCTGTATATCCATTGGATAAATGTGCGCAAAGAGACCTTGGAGAAGATGCCTAGAGATTACAGAGACATTTGTGGAACACTCCCTGATTGGGCAAGGAGGTTAGCAGGATGATCTGGCTTTCTGTGGCTGTGTTCCTGGCAATATGTATCACTATAGCCCTTGTCAGGGTGTTCTTGGGTCCAACAGTTCCAGACAGAATTGTGGGCCTGGATACCGTAAATAGCATAGTAGTCGTATCAATGGTGATCCTGGGATCGGCATTTCAGGAAGTTGTACTGATTGATGTGGCCATTGTTTATGCCCTGCTTTCTTTTGTAACTACGCTTTTCATAGCAAAATATGTGGAAAAAGGTCAATTCTAGTGACACTAGATATCACCATTTATGCCTTCATAGCTATTGGATGTTTTTTCAACCTAATGGCAACGATCGGGCTCCATCGTTTTCCTGATTTTTACACCAGGCTTCATGCCGCAACCAAATGCTCAACCTTTGGTTCCATATTTTTAGTTCTAGCAGTAATTATTCATTCACTAAGGGCGTGGGTAATAGAAGGCCTCTCCTCACCTCAATCAGTGCTCTCCATACACGCATTTATTGCCCTAATCGCCCTTCTGGTTACCAACCCTACCGGAGCCCATGCCATTGCCAGGGCAGGCTATAGGAGCGGGGTCAAACCTGTCCAAGCGGTCATAGACGACCTCGAGGGCAAAGAATATGATTGAGTCGAAGATCCTACACATAGTCATACCTGTACTAATTGTTGGTTGTGCATTTTTTGTGGCAAAATTGAGGGACTTAATCGCTGCCACAGTAGTCCTGGCTGCTCTGAGTCTTCTATTATCCCTGGAGTTTTATCTGCTTCAAGCACCTGATGTGGCGATTGCCGAGGCCGGTATAGGAGCAGCCATCACCACAGCCATATTTGTTATTGCTATCAAATCAACAAAGCGCATGTAGGAGAGAATGTGAGAAGAGTTGCCGCAGGTATATCTTTGACAATCGTCATAGCCTTTCTCGCAGTAACCGCATTGCTTGTCCACCCTTTTGGACATCCCCCAGCCCAAATGGATGATTATATCATAAAGAATACGCAGCGTGAAACAGGGGCCAATAATGCTGTAGCCGCTGTTGTTTTCGATTATAGGGGACTTGATACCTTAGGTGAAGCCACCATTCTCTTTACGGCGGTGGCCGGAGTGGTAATGCTGTTCAGAAAAAGGGAAGGAGAGACAACCAGGTAATGTCCAAGATTGTGCGAAGTACCTCCGAGTTTCTAATACCTTTTATCTTTATCTTTGGTCTGTATATGATCATGCACGGACACCTGACACCGGGAGGAGGTTTTCAGGGAGGTGCTGTATTTGCGTCCGGCATGGCCCTGCTTCTGGTTGCCTTTGGTTCTCATAAACTTGAAAAAAAATCAAAAGCACACGTCCTTTCCATGCTGGAAAGCACCGGAGCGCTGGCATTTATCGGCTTAGCGTTCGGCGGAATAGCTGTTGGATTCTTTTACAATTTCCTCGTCGGCTCCTCCATTTTCGGCCATATCCCACCCTCTGGCCCTAATCGTGGGGATATGTGGACAGGTGGAACCATCCCCCTGATGAATATGGCTGTTGGACTAAAAGTCATTGCCGGACTGTCGCTCATTGTTTTGGTTATGGCTTTAGCCTCGGACAAAACAGGATCACAAAAATGACACAAGGTATCTTTAACATACCCTTTCTGGCGGTAGCAGCATTGATAGGCATTGGTTTATACATCATTGTATTCGACAGGAACCTGATAAAATTGGTCATCGGGATTACTGTCCTGCAGGCTGGGGTTAACCTGTTCCTGGTTAGTTTGGGATATAGGCAACATGGGGGCGTTCCTATCTACACCAATGCTTGCCACAGCAATATGGTCTTGCCTGTACCACAGGCTTTGACCCTGACCAGTATTGTTATCGGTGTTGCGATCACAGCGTTTATGCTTTCTATGATCATGATCATTTACCGCCATACAGGCCATATTGATGCAAAAAAATCGAGGAAATTGAAGGGATAATCGATTGTCCAGCCTACTCATCCACTCTCCTATACTCATAATAGCCATTCCCCTGTTGGCTGCATTCCTGACACCCTTCATAAGTAGGGTGAGTGACAGGGCCAGGGACGCGCTGGTCATAGCAACGCTGGTTTTTGTGGAGTTCCTGGTTATCATTTTGGCCGTTGATATTTACCGAGACGGCCCACACATATATGCACTCGGCGCCTCTTCGCCCCTGCTAGCCATGCCTGAACATTACATGGTACCTGTGCGCATAGTGCTGCAAGTAGATGCCATGTCTATTTTTATGGGTATGATATCAGCTACTGTCTCTTTGGCAGCCGCTATATATTCCGTTTCCTTCATGAGAAACGAGACAGGAAAAGACAAGTTCTATACCCTCCTGCTCCTGCTCACGGTAGGTATGATGGGGCTGGAATTTACCGGAGACATGTTCAATCTATTTATATTCCTGGAAATACTTTCTATTTCCGGCGCGGCACTAGCTGCTTTTAGGACAAACTTTGCAGATGCACTGGAAGGTGGATTCAAATATATGTGCATATCTGCCGTTGCAGCACTGATGATTCTATTTGCTGTAGGGATTTTCTACGCACAATATAATCTGCTCAACATAGCCGCGCTGGGTCAGGCAATACAATATACGATGCTTGATAAGATAGCGCTGACCTTACTGATGATGGCGTTTTTCATGAAGCTGGCAGGTGTGCCCCTGCATATGTGGGCTCCAGATACCTATAGTGTTGCTCCCGCAGGCATTACTCCTATGATTTATGTGGCCAGCCAGGCATGCATGTATGCCTTGTTCCGGGTCTGCTTCAGTTTATATGGAGTAACGTTGAACACCCTTACAATCGGGTGGATAGTAATAGTAATAGGGGTGTTGAGCATGTTCGTGGGGGTCACCATGGCTGTCCGCCAATCTGATATCAAACGCCTCATGGCCTATCACGCTGTCTCCCAGAGCGGGTACATGTTGCTTGGAGTAGGTGTAGG
Source organism: Desulfobacterales bacterium (assembly GCA_023129535.1). GTDB lineage: Bacteria > Desulfobacterota > Desulfobacteria > Desulfobacterales. The sequence continues at coordinate 6,907 of JAGMBW010000167.1, read as the reverse complement.
TCTGGCAGTTCTAGGCAACCCACAGGCATTGGCCGCCTATGGGAAACAAGCTATGGAAGGGGGTATATTCCATATAATAAACAACGCTATGTACAAGGGGCTGTTATTTCTGACAGCAGAAGCATTATTTTACTCCCTGGGCACTAGAGACCTTAATAAGATGGGGGGCATAGCCGCCAACATGAGATATACCTCAATATTCTTTATGATCGGAGCCCTGGCCATTTCTGGAATCCCCCCTTTCAACGGATTTGCTTCAAAGCTATTGATCTATGAGTCTGTATATCAATTCAATCCGATGCTGTCCGTAATTGCCATGATGATATCCATCATAACTCTGGCGTCTTTTGTCAAGGTCTTCCAGTCAGCATTTACCGGACCGATCTTGCCACACTTTAGAGTTGTGAAAGAAGTGCCAGGGCCAATGCTGGGCGGTATGGGTATCCTGACCGCAATTATTATTTTCTTCAGCTTGTTTCCCGGGCTCATTGTCGACCAGCTAATTCATCCGGCTGTAGAAGCGTTAATAAGCAGGGGCGCATACATTAATGCGATTATGGGAGGCATGCAATGATGGAAACCCCTTCAGGATTCTGGGGGCCTGTACCGTGGATCATATCCACAGTTGTAGCTGTTGTTATAGCATGTCTTATTCGGACCCTGGGCGAAAAAGAACACAAAAGCGGCGTGCAAGGCCAAGAGTTCCTGATGGGAAACCCAAGGTTGCCGGAAGAAAAGAGTCATATTAGGGCTCACAACATATACTGGGGGTTTTTCCAGGGGCTCAGAAGATACTATGAACACGCTACAAATATGCATACAGGAATAATAAATGACTATATTATCTGGTTTTTGAGCCTTCTTGCCATAATGTTGATGATAGTTTTTGTTGTGGAGGTAATTTAAATGGTTAAACAAGCAATAAAAATGAAGAGGTTAATAAAGGCTATATGGGTGTTCAACTGGTTTAACTCATGCGGATTTGCGGAGGTGGTTCCTATAGCTGGTTCTAGATGGGATATGGAAAGATTTGGTATCATCCTTACTGGGACACCCAGACACGCGGATGTTTTATTCATTGCCGGGTATCAAACTTTTAAATCCATGAAAAGAGCTCAAAGAATATGTGAGCAAATGGCCGATCCAAAGGCGGTAATCGCCCTTGGCGCATGTACTATGAGTGGCGGAATGTACTGGGATTCATACAATACGGTAAAGAGGGTGTCAGATTATATTCCGGTTAATATATACGTGCCCGGGTGTCCACCCAGGCCGGAGGCGCTATTTGAGGCTTGTGAGAAAATATTTCAGCATGTGAGAGCAATGCAATAATGGCCGAGATTCCACAGCAAAGAAAAGAAAACAAGCTTATTGAACAAATAAGCTCAAAATTCGAGATTGAGGGAACCGTTCAAAGAGATCGACGGGTTTGGGTAACAACTTCAAAAGACAATTTAATAGCTTTATGTCGTTTTGCCAAAAGATTAGGCTTTCACCATCTTTCGGCAATCTCCGTAACCGATTGGCCCCAGGAAAAAATCTTTGAGCTTACTTATCATCTCTGGTCATACTCGGCAAGAATCCTACTTACTGTAAAAACAAAAATAGATAGAGCAGATCCCAAGATTGACTCTGCAATACCGATATTCCAAGAAAACGCCCAGATACATGAAAGGGAGCTACACGAGCTTTTCGGTGTGCAATTTGAGGGCAATTCCGACTTAACCCCGCTTTTCTTGGAGGACTGGGATGGACCTCCGCCATTCAGGAAAGATTTTAATTGGAGAGATTATGTCAGGCAGAAATATTATGACAGATCAAATGAGCGGGAAAAACCCTACTGGGAATGAACAGATAGAACCCGCCACAGACGATAGCACAGAGTATGACTTTTACTTTGGGCCTGCACATTCCGGGTCTGGAAACTTCGGAGTGAAGCTAAAATTAGACGGGGAAAGGGTTATATCTGCCCGTGCCGACCCCGGGTATTTGCACCGTGGCTTTGAAAAGTTGATGGAATACCGGACACCGATTCAAAACGCTGTGATATCGGACAGGCTCTGCGTGCTTGAGCCTCTCAATTGGAATTTGGTGCATGCCGAGGCGGTCGATGAGCTAACTGGTATTGAAGTGCCCGAACGGGCCAGGTACATCAGGGTATTAATGGCGGAGCTATCCAGACTGCAATCCCATATTATATGGTATGGCGTCATGAGCCTCGGGCTTGGTTTTGATACCGGATTCAGGCTGGCCTTTGGCTACAGGGACTACATACTGGATATATTCGAGCTCATAACAGGAGGGAGGTGCTATCCGGCAGGATATATATGTGATGGCGGGGTGAGAAGAGATTTGCCTGAAGGATATGCGGAAAGGATAAAAAACGTTTTGGATAAGATAAAGGGATTTATGGAAAATATCAAATCCTTCGATAATCTGTTTTTTGCAAACAGGACAAAAGGGATTGGTGTTTTGAAGTTAGAAGACGCTATTCGACTGGGTGCTACGGGACCCGTACTAAGGGCGTCTGGAATGAAAACAGATGTGAGGAAGGATGATCCTTATGAGATATATAGTGAACTTGACTTTGATGTTCCAACTGAAAAACAGGGAGATGCCAATGCCCGCTGCACAGTTAGAGATCGGGAGATGGAGGAATCCATAAAGATTATAAAGCAAGTTCTGGATAGAATACCGGAAGGCAAAACAAGAAAGCCCTCAAGAATAAAACGGCCTTCCCGCACTAAGATTCCTGAGGGTGAGGTATATGTACGTAATGAAATTGCCAGAGGCGAAGCATGTATTTATATGAGAAGCGTGGGGGAAAGCGCACCTTACAGGGTGAAAGTTAGGGGTCCTGATTTTCTCCACATGATACCCGTCCTCGAGCATTTACTAAAGGGTTGCGAACTAGCCGATGTGCCGGCTATCTACTGGAGTCTAAATATCTGTCCGGCAGATATGGACAGGTAGGTTATAAAACATGAGTATGGTAAAAACTTTATGGGTATTAGTCGAAGGGCTATTTTCAAAGCCCATGACGATTAAGTTCCCTCATGAAGCTATCGAAATTCCCGATGCTTACCGCGGAGAGCATAAATTTGATATTGATAGATGTGCAAGTTGTGGTTTTTGCGCAGAGATATGCCCAAATAAGGCTATAGAGATGGTAAAGCTACCTGAACAATATACACAGAAATATAAGAAAACTTATCCCAGGATAGACCTGAGAAAGTGTTGTTTTTGTGCCCTTTGTCAGGATATATGTGTGAAAAAATGTCTGAAAATGACAAAAAACGTGTTTCTTGCTACTCCTGATCCTGCCTCACTGATTAAGGATCCCATGCCGAAAGTACAAGGAGAAGAATGACCACTCTTACCTTCGGAGTTATCTTAGGAGCAGTCATAGGGCCTATAGGTCTTGGCCTATTTGCCATCTTTTGCGGTCTGTTATACAAAGGCTTTGATCGAAAAATTGCTGCTCACATGCAGCACAGGGTAGGGCCGCCCATAATACAGCCCTTTTTGGACGTAAGCAAGTTCATGATTAAGGACACGGTTCAGCCCGAAAGAGCGTTGTCCTGGCTCTATAATAGCGCACCGATCATATGTCTTGCCTCGGTGATCACCTTACTTCTGTACCTGCCTTTTGGGAACCTTGCCTTTACCCCTGTACTTTCCGGACAGGGAGACGTGATTTTGGTTTTGTATCTGCTCCCCATTCCTGCATTAGCTATGATTCTCGGGGGGTTTGCCTCATCTTCTCCCATAGCCACGGTCGGAGCGCAACGTAAGATGATAACTATGATGTCATATGAATTTCCCTTGGTTGTAGTTATCATCTCTATCGCCTGGAAGCTCAATCAGCTTTACCCGGGCCATAGCGTTTTTAGCCTTGCTTTTATATACTCGCATCCTTTGTGGGGTGAAATGGGTCTTTTGGGTAACATAGGAATGCTTTTACTCCTTTTATCCTTGATTCTGGTAACTCCGGGTCAGCTAGGCACCGTACCCTTTGATGTTTGTGAAGCAAGCCCGGAAATTGCAGAAGGCCTGGTAACGGAGTACTCAGGCCGCAATTTCGCCCTGTTCTATCTTTCTGATGCCGTAAAAACAGTGGCTATAGGCACTCTAACTATCGTTTTATTTTTTCCTTACGACATCTGTCCTGTCATTGGCCTAGATGGGCCTGCCGCTTTCGCTTTGGATTTTCTTTTCTTTTTGGTAAAGCTATTTTTGATTGTAATACTTACAGTCACTTTACCCAGGACAGCCACAGCAAGACTAAAAATTTCTCAAGTTCTTATGAGTTATTGGGGCATTACGACCGGAATCGCTTTGCTTGGCCTCGCCTTTATTGTCGCGGGATAGGACAGCAATTGCTCCCTCAGTGGTGAAATCAACACAAATTCCCCGGAAACCACATACTTATTAAATATTAAGTATTCACTCCTTGATTCTTTTCGGCTTAGCGCAGATTCCTATGCGGGGCCATTCTTTTCAACGTGCGAATCCTCTCCGCTCGATAGGCGTTAAGTCCGCAATTTGCCGCACCCATGATGGTCTCATGGATCCCCATCAGGGCGCCCCAGAGCACAATACCTATCACTGCAAGAGGGTAACTGTGCGAAAATGCAAAAAGAGGATCAGGAAGAGTCAGCAAAGGGATTGTTATCAAAGATGTCAGCCCTATTTTATCGTATGTTTTGCCGATAATAAGAGCTACCCGCGCATCCACGTCCATTGCAATTGCATAAAATACGGGGATTTGGACATCTGAGACAACCGATTCCACTTTGAGATAATAAGAGATTAGCTGGAAGTTGGCAAATCCCGCCACAGTCAAGAAACTAAATAGTGCCTCACCGGAAAAGGGAATAGTCATTTATTTCGAGCAGTTAGAAGTACGCTGCGTAACTTCTCAAAAACCTGGGGTTTTTCTTGCCCCTCGTTGCTCCGGCAACACGGTTGCCTCGATCCATAAAACCTTTTGGAGCAAGGCAACCATGTTGCCGGATACAAAGGGCATGGTGATAAGCAATCAAGGACTACCCGAACTTTTTGAGAAGTTACTACGCTGCTGCCTGAAGATTTCCCATTTTTATTACTCGGTTCTCTCATTTTTTACTTTGCTTTTACTTCCAAATATGATAATATAATGCTGTTTTTATTCCATATTGAGCCAGAGTTCACAAAAAATAAGCCTGGAAGTAAAACTAACCAAATCGAGAATCTTCAGGGAGAAATGATATGAGAAAGTGGATTTACTTTGGATCTGGTTCTTTTTCTTCTGCTCTTAAGGTAGGCCACGATCTCCATGTGGTTGCTCCGGCAGGGCCACCAGAGCAGTCAGGAGCATGTTTTTGTGGAACACCAGTTAGATTGATGAGGGAAGATAGCTTAAAGGTTGTTGTTTGTAACTCCCTGATAATACGTCAATTTATTAACTAATAGGCACTTGCGTGCTAATCAATAGTGTTTGGTTATTGCGCGCGCAATAACTTCATGTACATAAGAAATACCGCACAACTTATTCTTTGCCCTTCTTAGCATTGATAAGGGGATTTGTCAAGTGGGTCACATTTTTGAGCATCATGCAACATGATTCACTTTTTATGGTAACTATTCAGTTCCCCCCTTTGAAAAAGGGGGGTTAGGGGGGATTTATCTACCAGATACAAGCACAAATCCCCCCCCGCCCCCCTTTACGAAAGGGGGGAGTGAACGGTCACTTTTTATGAGTATGTGTGGGTCAATTCGAGTGAGCGTTGAAGATTTCGATATTCGAATTTCGAGTTTCTTGACTTTGAAGCTGAAAAAATTCCAAAATTAGAATTGCTGCTTCCTCGGTTTGGGTGTTGACCTCAAATCCTGCATGTGGTAGCAAATACCGTGAAAGCCTTCACTTTGTGTCGCATTTTCTGGCTTGTCCGGGATAAGGGCATGTAAATGGAAGACAAGAAGTACAGCAAATTACGCTGGAAGCTCATTGCCACGATGCTATGTTTTTCGCTGATCCCCCTCTTTGTCCTCGGATTTAGCATTTATCATCAATTCAAAGTATCGTATACGGGAAGGACTATGGAATGCATCAGGACTCTGGCGGCAAACAGGCGAAGCGCCATCGAGCTTTTCTTTGACGAACGTGTCTCCCAGCTTTCCAGTCTCGCCTGTATACATGGCTTTCCTCAGTTATCAGACCGGGACTATCTGGATAGACTCTTTAGCATCATTAAAACGCGCTCCAAGTCCTTCGTAGATCTTGGAGTTATTGATCGAGAGGGCAACCATGTGGCCTATTCGGGACCCTATCACGAATTGCTGGGAGTAAATTACAAGGACCAGCCGTGGTTTGATGCTGCCTTGTTACGGGGCGTTCACATAAGTAATGTATTCATGGGGTTTCGAAGATTGCCGCACTTTGTCATTACAGTAACGTGCCGTGAAGGATCTATGTCCTGGATCCTGCGTGCCACGATCGATACCGATATCTTTGAGGGCATGGTCAAGGCTGCACAGGTTGGAAAAAGGGGAGACGCTTTTGTGATTAACCGGGATAACATATTGCAGACTGCTCCCCGCTTCGGTGGCGAAGTCCTTGAACATCCGAAATGCCCTGATTTCTCGGCAACAGTGGGAATCCATGTTGAGGAAATGGAGATCGACGGAGAAGAATGTCTCTTTGCCGCAACATCAATTGCAAGAACCAACTGGGTTCTGGTAGTCAAGGAAGATCCCAAGGAGGCACTCAGTCCCCTTCTAAGGGCAAGGTATATGACGATTCTGATTTTCACCGCGGGCGTTTTGATTATCGTGGCCGGCACGATCTTGATTACCCGCGCCACGATAGCACGGCTGGTAAAGGCGAACCGTGAAAAGGCAATTCTGGATGCCAGCCTGCTTCAAT
>JAGMBW010000166.1 GCA_023129535.1 Desulfobacterales bacterium | reverse complement strand
CTCTTTCTTTTCGGGGTGTGATTTCCGGAACGGGCAGGGAAAGGATATCAACCTGGTCAGCGGCGAACCTCTTCAACTCCTTAATGGAAACAGGCTCGTCAACCTCACAGCGCCGGCATTCCTGTTCACAAAACCGTACACATACCCTTCCCAGAACACCTGGAAGGGGCATATCGCGCATGATTATCTCAATTGCTTCCTTATACTTGCCAGTTTTAACCATGGCCACATAGCCCTGGACATTGATATGGACCGGGCAGGCGGAAATGCAAGGAGGGCGGTCTTTTTTGTCAATGGTATAGACACATGGAACGCTCTGGGGATAAGGAAGGTAAGTTGCGGCCCTCATACATAACCCTTCGTTATATTCATCCGAAACACTTACAGGGCAGACTTGAGCACAATCTCCACATCCGGTACATTTATCAGGATCAATATAGCGTGTTTTTTGATATATCCTGACCTGAAAGTTACCCTCTTCACCGGAAATGCTCTCTATCTCGGAAAGGGTTAGTATCTCGATATTCAGGTGTCGGCTGCATTCCACCAGCTTTGGCCCCAGGATACACATGGAGCAATCGTTTGTGGGGAATGTCTTATCCAACTGCGACATCTTGCCGCCAATACCCGATGATTTTTCGACCAGGTATACAAAAAATCCCGAGTCTGCCAGATCAAGAGCCGCCTGTATGCCGGCGATACCACCGCCGACAACCATAACCGCCCCGACCTTGCTCTCTGCCATCTCTATCCCTTCTGTTAGTTTTTTTCTCTGTTAAATCCATAGATGGTCTGCCTACATCTCCCGCCTCATGGCCATGTCAAAAAGGACCCTTTCTTTCATTTCTTCAATTCCCAGAGCCTCTCCCTTGTAATCTGCGGACCCTTAATTCCTAAATCGATGCCTTTGCTGCCTCTACAGTATTTCTCATCAGCATCGTAATCGTCATAGGGCCAACACCGCCCGGCACGGGCGTAATGGCCGCAGCCTTTTCCTGGACTGCATCAAAATCTACATCTCCTGCCAGGATCGCCTTTCCCTCAGGCGTTTTGCCGATCCGATTCACACCCACGTCAATCACCACAACCCCTTCTTTGACCATATCAGCCGTGATTGTCTTGGGATGACCTACTGCCACAATCAGGATATCCGCCATTTTCGTGAAGGCTGCCAGATCTTTTGTCCCTGTGTGACAAAGGGTCACAGTGGCGTTTCCTCCGGAAGGTCGCTGCATCATCATGTTGGCTATTGGTTTACCCACGATATTGCTTCTTCCAACCACCACCACGTGTTTGCCCTCCGTGGTAATATCTGAGCGCCTCAGCAATTCCATGATTCCATGAGGGGTACACGGAAGAAAGCGGCCAGTGCCGAGCATCAGTTTGCCAACATTGACCGGATTGAAGCAATCCACATCCTTGTCAGGATCGATGGCATAGATCACGCGCTCGGCATCAATATGTTTCGGCAGGGGAAGTTGCACTAGAATACCATGGATCTTTGGATTATCGTTCAATTTTTTTACCAGTTCCAACAAATCGTCTTCTGAGGTATCAGCAGGGAGGTCTGTCCTCTCAGAATAAATGCCAAGCTTGTTACAGGCTTTTTCCTTTTGCCCTACATAGACCTTTGAGCCCGGGTCCTCACCTAAAAGGATAGTGGCCAATCCCGGTGTCACACCATGCTTTTGTTTTAGTTCCTCTATTTCCTTGGCGATTTCTTCACGAATCTGCTTGGAGATCTCTGTTCCTTTGATTAGCTTTGCTGCCATAATAATCCCCCCTTTTTGATTGACGATTGGCGATTGATCACAGACAAGTGAGCTAAAGTGCCTAAAGTGAGCTAAAATTGAGGCCCGCCCTGGCGCTACATGCTTAAATTAATCTACTGAGCCTGTTGTCCCGGTCTGGGCCAGGGACTGAAAGAGACTGTTTGTTTACTCGTCTTATTGGTTAGATTGGTTGAATTGGTTTCAGTCGTTTCTAACAAATCAAACCAATAGAACCAATCGAACCGTGTTTCGTCTTTCAACTTTAGGCACTTTAGTTCACTTTAGTTCACTTTAGTTCACTTTAGGCACTCCATCTTAATCAATGACAAATGACAAATGACAAAATCTAGAACAGTCCCTGTACTTTCCCCGTTTTCACATCTACATCAATGCGGCGAAATGCAGGGTTTGAGCAGGTTCCCGGCATCAGGCTAATTTCACCCGCGCATGGGCACAGAAACTTGGCTCCAGAGTAAATCAGCACGTCGCGAATGGGCAGCATCCAGTCTCTGGGTACCCCCTTGAGGGCCGGGTCGTGGCTGAGGCTCAGGTGGGTCTTCACCATCATGGTGGTGTAGTCGTCAAACTTAGAGTCTGCTTCAAGCATCTTGGCCTTGGCCTCTGCTTCAGGGCTCCAGGCCACTCCGTCTGCTCCATAAACCACTTTGGCGATTTTTTCAACCCGCTCGCGTAGTTTCATTTCTGCGGGATAGAGGAAACTAAAGCGATTCTCGTCGTCACACGCTTCCTTGACCGTGTCAGCCAATTCAAGGGCACCTTCACCGCCATCGGCCCAGTGAGTGGAAGCGGCGCACCGAGCGCCCGCAGCTTCTGCTGCCTTCCTCACCATGCCAATTTCATCTTTTGTATCCATAGCAAAGCAGTTGATACACACAACCGGGTTGATCCCAGCCTTCTTAATTATGTTGATGTGATGCAACATGTTTGGAAGTCCCTTTTCGAGCAAGTTGAGATTTTCCTTAGTGTAGTCTTCAGCCAGCGGAAGGCCTGCGACCACCTTTGGACCTCCTCCGTGCATCTTGAGTGCCCGAATCGTAGTTGTAAGGACTGACACATGGGGCTTTAGACCGCTGTAACGGCACTTGACATTCCAGAATTTCTCAAACCCTATGTCAGCGCCAAAACCGCTCTCCGTCACATGGTAATCAAACATCTTCAGGCCGATCCGGTCAGCAATGATCGAAGACTGACCAACTGCAATGTTGGCAAAAGGACCAGCGTGGACCATACAGGGCTGGTACTCTACGGTACACATGAGAGTGGGGTGGATGGTACTGCGCATCCAGGCGGTCATTGCGCCCCCTACCTCCAGGTCGCCTGTGGTTACTGCATTGCCCCCCTTGTCAAACGCCACAGTGATCTTGTCCAATCTTTCACGCAGATCTGCCAGATCCCTCACGATCGACAGAATAGCCATGAGCTCGGAACTTACCGCAATCCCGAACTTGGACTGCATGGTAAAGCCGTCAAAACGCCCGCCAATGCCTATGATAATGTTGCGAAGGCTCTGGGCACAAAAATCCATAATCCAGCCCATCTCCACTCTGGTAGGATCGATCTCCAGACGACGCATGCCAGTGAGCCTTTGAAGTTGCTCGTCCGTGTAGTTTCGCTCGTGCTGCATTCTGGCCGTTAGCGCCACCATGGCCAGGTTGTGGGCATTCATGATATCATTGATATCACCTGTCATGCCCATGGAAAACCTTGTCATGGGGATGAGCAGGGCATTACCCCCGCCTGCAGCGGTTCCCTTGATATTCATGGTGGGACCACCCGAGGGCTGGCGCAGACACCCGCCGACATTCAACCCACGCTTGCCCATGCCCTCCATAAGTCCTACAGCCGTCGTGCTTTTACCCTCACCAAGGGGAGTGGGAGTAATGGCAGTTACCTCGATGTACTTGCCGTCCGGTTTGTCTTTGAGCCTCTCGATAATCTTCATGAAGTCGAGCTTGCAGAGTCTGGCGTAAGGGATGGCCTCGTCCTTTTCGAGTCCAAGTCTTTCGCGCCATTCCTCTGGGGTTGGCATCTTTTTTTCCGCTTCTTCTGAAATCTGCCAGTCCTTATACTTGGTTGGATCAAGAGCCATGGCAATCCTCCTTTTGTCTTGTTTGGTCTCTGTGGATGGTAAACTCTCGCCTGGCAAAAAGATTCAATCATTTTGGTGCAAAAAACTATTTCATTGCCAATCCTGTGCCAAGTGTAGCCCAAGGAATCTTTATTCAAAAATATGCCATAACACTAAGATATTATGGGTAATTTCAAAATACAAGATATACCGCGGGTTGTGGGGAAGATGTACAGCATGAGGCATTTCTCCCCAATACTGGTCCTAAATGCCCCTATGGCGAAATGGATATAGGGGCTATTGATCCCCTTTGATTTTTGGATCTTCCACCAGCAAGATACGGCGGTTGACAAGGCTCATCTCCTTAATACGTGCCTTTATTTCGAGTCTTTCTCCAAATATGTTCTCAAGATAGATGCTGCCAACTCTTGGTCTCACAATATCGACATCCTCCATTACCACCTTGTCAGACCCGTCCTTTGAAAGATACACGTTGACTTCACACATCAGTAATCACCCTTTCTTGTTGAAGGTTGCCTTTGGTGCATCTAATGCCGGTCCCTCTTTTTCACTCTATCTTAGCCGATAAATCTCGTTTTTGCAAAGAGTTTCGCCGATTACAAAAAATCCTTGACAGTGCAAATTTAGCGGTGGTATTAGTAGTGTTACTATTTTAAAAAACGTAACACCATTGGAGGTATCCAATGTCGGACCTGGTGCGGTTTGGCATATCATTAGAAAAAAAGCTGCTGGATAGATTTGATCGCCTTATAAGGAAAAAAAATTACACCAACCGCTCCGAGGCGATTCGCGATCTTATCCGTCAGGAACTCGTAAGGAAAGAGTGGCAGGCGGGTAAAGAAGTTGCTGGAGCAATTACTCTTGTCTACGATCATCACAGACAAGGTGTGGGCCAAAAACTCACTGATATCCAGCATGACTTTGGCAGAACAGTTATATCTACTCAGCATATCCATCTCGATCACGACAACTGCCTGGAGATAATTGCTGTAAGAGGCTCTGCTAAAAAGGTAGAAAAGCTTTCCCATATCCTAAAATCAATAAAGGGCGTAAAGCATGAAACCCTCAGCATGACAAGCACTGGCAAAGAGATTGGTTAGGCTTTTCCTATGAACCACATCCTTTCTTTTTTAATTGTTCTTATCCTTACCGTCTTGTGGTGGCCTGGGCCGGCCCTGGCCAAGGAGCACGTCGTAAACCAGGATACCAACGATGATGGAAAGATAGACCAGATCGCCCACTTTGACAAAGATGGCAAGATCACGAAGCTCGAGCTCGACACCAATGCGGATGCAGTCATGGATCGTTTCCAGTACTATGAGGGTGAGGAGGTCATCAGGGTTGAAAGAGACACCAATCATGACGGACAGATCGATAGCTGGGACTACTTTGAAGCAGGAAAAAGAATTCGACACAAACGGTCGTCAAACGACACCGACCGGGTGGATCAAATCATAGAGTTTGATTCGCAGGAACGTCCTTTGAAGATGCAAAAGGACACCACGGGAGACGGCCTCTTTGACAGCATCTACCAGTTTAAGGAAGGAAGCCTATCCTCTTCCACAAAGGATACGGATGGCAATGGCAAGGTGAATGTCTGGCAGACCTACCAGAATGATAAACCCATTGAAAGGCGCACGGATGATGACGGGGATGGCCAACTGGAAAGGGTCACTTTTTATGACGGCGAGGGCCTTCCCAAAGAAAGCCATCACGATCTGGACAGGGATGGAAAGATGGAAGAGATCCGCTTTTATCGCCAGGGAGCCCTGTGGCAGCAGAAAAAGGACCTGGATCAGGATGGACGATTTGAGATCGTTACTCGATATAAGGATGATGAACCGGTTGAACAGCGAAAAGATGCGAATGGTGATGGCCGCTTCGACATCGTGACTCGCTTCAGGGATGGAAAACCGCACTATCAGCAGAAAGACACAAACTTCGATGGAAATAACGATGTTTTCGTCCATTTTGATGCCCAGGGCTACGCTGAAAGGATTGAAGAGGACACCAGGCATACCGGCCGGATTGACAGGGTCAGGACCTACCGCAACGGGGAGCCGATCAAGGTGGTTTATGATGCGGATGGGGACGGGTTTAAGGAAACAGTGAGGCTTTTCAAAAAAGGGAAAGCCTTCTTGCAAACCGAGGATAATAATAAAGATGGAAAGACGGACGTAAGAATCTATTTCAACGCCAAAGAAGAGAAGGAACGGGTTGAAAGCGATACCAACTTGGACGGAAAAATTGATACCTGGGAATACTATCAAGATGGGGGTCTCGTAAGATTAGAAAGAGACGATGAAGGAAATGGGAGAGTGAGCTTGAAGATTTTTTATAAAACTGGGAAAAAGTACAAGCTCATCAAGGACAAAGATAATGACGGTCGCTTTGAGATCACGCAATGGTTCAACAAACCCGCATGGTCCATGGTAATGGAGCTGGATACCGATGGAAATGGAAAACCGGAAGGCCGCTATTGCTATAAAGGAAGCATACTCAGGCTCAAGGAGATCGATGAAGACGGTGACGGGAGCGCGGACTTGAGAGAGCATTACAATGCCCAGGGGAAATTGATCAAAAGCCAGGAAAAGCATGAAGCCGCTGGTGCCTTGAACATTACCTGGTTTTACGACGATGCCGAAGAGGCAATCCGGGCAGAAAAGGACAACAACGGGGATGGCCGGGTGGATACCTGGTATTACTACCACAAGGAACGACTGACCAGGGTAGAAGAAGATACGAACACCGACGGAAAGCCCGATCTATGGGAGCAATATGACGGGTCAGAGGCCCTGGTGAAGCGTTCAAGGGATCTGAACTTCGATGGCAAACCGGATATTGAAGAAAAAGCAGGTGAGCAGGTGGGAAGGTGAGCAGGTGAGCGAAAGGGGGAAAGTGAGAAGATGAACAAAAAGATACAGTATCATTGGGAGTTAGAGGTCTATCATCTGTCAGTTGAAACGGCGATGCGAATCTTCGAGATATCAAGAACATTTCCGAGAGAAGAGATTTATTCTCTAACAGATCAAACACGACGTTCTTCACGTTCTGTTTCTTCGGGCATTGCTGAAGGCTGGAGGAGAAGAAAATACAGAAATGCTTTTGTTAACAAACTAAACGAATCAGAAAGTGAGGCTGCAGAGACACAAGTCTGGCTGGAGTATGCTGTTAAATGTAAGTACATGGAGAGGGGTATCGGCAAAGATCTGCATCAAGTTTACAATAACATAATTGGGAAGTTAGTCACTATGGGAAACAATCCTGATGCATGGTTACTGAAGATAGAGCATCCATGATTCTCACTTTCTCACTTTCTCATGTATTGGAGGGTTAAAAATATGATTGCTTTTCTTGCAAAGGGGGGCGTTCTTGTGGGGCCGATTCTTCTTTGTTCTGTGCTTACCCTGGCTATTTTCTTAGAAAGGCTGATCCGATTTGCGCGGGTCAGAATCCGCGGTTACGGGTTGGTGGAAAATATTGCTCGGCACGTGAAAAATGGCGAGGATCACCAGGCCTATGAACTGGCCAGCGCGAGCAATACGCCGATGGGACGTATTTTGGCACATGCAATGGAGGTGAAAGATCAGGACCGGGAAACCTTGGAGACAGTTATTGTCCACTCTACAGAAGGGGAGGTCAGGGAACTTTCACGATATCTTCAGGCGCTGGCCACCATTGGAAACATCGCTCCGTTACTCGGTCTGCTGGGAACCGTGCTGGGTATGATCAAAGCTTTCATGGTGATTCAGCAAATGGGCGGCAAGGTCAATGCCGCCGTCCTTGCCGGAGGCATCTGGGAGGCGATGCTGACCACCGCCCTGGGCCTAGCTGTGGCTCTTCCCACCATGGTGGCTCATAGTTACCTGGTGTCCCGTGCAGACAAATATGAGGCCCAACTCCAGGACGGGACGGTGACTTTTATCAAGGCCATCGGTAAGGGTTCAAAGCTGAAAGCTGAAAGCTGAAAGCCAAGGAAGAATTAGAGGAAGATGCTTTCAGCCATGAAAGGAACTTTTTATGCTTGTTCATCCCAAACGTAGAGAACGGATTAAGGTCCAGATCCCCCTGACCCCCCTAATCGATATTGTGTTTCTCCTTTTGATCTATTTCCTTCTCACCACCAATTTTATGGTTGATGAGGGGATCAAGATTAAACTTCCCCAGGCCAAGGCCTCGGCTCCCCAGACTGAGGAAATGATTACCGTCTATGTTGATCGACAAGGAAGGACCTTTCTTGGAACCGAAGAAGTCTCCATTGCCAGGCTCTTTGAACGGCTCAAGGAGATGATCGGGGGCCGCGAAAACAAGCTGGTTGTTATCAGGGCCGACCGTGCGGTGATCCTGAACAAGGCCGTAAAAGTTATGGACGTGGCCAAGGCGGCCGGGGCAGGTCGGCTTTGTTTAGCAACGGAGAAGGACTTTTGAGTAGACGACCCAACTGGCTTTTGCGCGGTTTGATAGGTGTTTCTCTTGGTATACACCTTGTCATATTTATGCATATTTCTGGGATCTATAGTTCAAATGCGATGAATTACATCGAGTTAACATTGAAAGACGTATCGGAACCGCACACAAGGAGTATCCCAAGGCCACGACACAGACCCAAGCCGCCTGATCGGATCCAGGACATAAAAAGATTGAAGGTCACTCAGAGGGTGATACCCCGGTTCAAACCGATAAAGATGGAGCCTGCTGAAAGATCCCTCCCTGACAGCCTCGTGGAAAGAATTACGATGCCAGATATTCCGAACGTTCCTGGCCTCGATATTACTGACTGGAGTCCTGATGATATCAACGTAGCGTCTGACGAGTATGCAACCTCTAACACCTATCTGGAGATGGTGAGGCTCAAAATAGAAGCGCACAAGAAGTACCCTGACCTGGCCAGGGTGAGAAACATAGAGGGACGTGTCATCATACGGTTTGTAATCACACGTGAAGGAGGTGTAAGGGCGACCGAGATTGTGAAAACCTCCAGGCACAACGTCCTGGACACAGCAGCTATTAAGGCTGTGCAGGATGCCGTTCCCTTTCCAAAGCCGCCAGCGCAATTTTTTAAGGGGGAAGTTCCCCTGGAGCTTACCATTGTCTTTGAACTAACTTGAAGAAAAAAGGGGGTGATGTGATATTTCGGATTTCGGATTTACAAGGAGTAAATATCAAACGGAAAAGGGAAGGCAGCAGAAACCGCCCATGGTTTGCGAGCTGCCTTCCCCGGTGAAGCCCCCTCGGGGTGAGGGATGCTCCGGTTATTTATATATCACCGCAGCATTCCTCCGTCAATCCGATCCAGGGTGAACCCCGAGGACATCTTTTTGTCATCATGAAATGAATTGAAGGAGGAGTGAGGCGAAATGATAATGATATTGAAGACGAAAAGCAAATCTTTAAGGATCACCGTTCTTATGACAGGGCTCGCCCTTATCCTGGGCGTGATTGCCATTCCTGTCTTGGCTCAGGAAAAGGAACCAGACGCGATTGATATTGGGACAATCACAGTGATGGCCCCACAGCCGGGCGTTGAGATCACAACTGAGAAGACCATCATCCGCATGGACGAATTCAAGAAGCCGGGGGAAATTAGAACGCTGACAGATGTGCTGACCGAGATTGGAGGGATTGATATACAGCGCATCAACCCGCTTATGGCCAGTCCGGGGGATGAGGTATCTATCCGTGGCCTCAACGAAGGCCGGATGGTGATCGAGATTGACGGTCGCAGGATCAATCATACCGGCCACTATGGAAGATATATCGTGGACTGGTCCACTTTGAACATGGATGATATCGATCGCATCGAGGTGATTCGTGGAGGGCACTCAGTCCTTCATCCCTTTGCTATCGGTGGCGTTATCAATATCATTACCAAAAAAGGAAAAAAGACTGATGATCCCAAACCTGACTTCAATATTAAGGCAGGTTACGGCGATTATGACACATATAATGTGGCAGCATCGGTCAACGGAGGGGCAGGAAATATTATCGGTTATAATTTTTCAGCAAGCAGGCAGGAAACCGACGGTTATCTCCGCAATAACTTTCAAGAAACGGACAGCTTTAACGGGCATTTGACATTTTATCTTCCTCGTGACGCCACCTTCAGTATAAGTGCTAAGTATTCCGATGTGTTATACGGATTGCCGGTTATCAATGATCCAGCCCTTACCGATTATGATTCGGATTATCCAAAATACTATGCGAATCGTGACCAGTTGAGGCACCTTGACTGGCCTCAGTACGCAGGCGGACCAACGCCAGAGTGGGAAAAACACACAACCTACCTGGATGGTATCCTCCAGGTCCCTCTGGGTCCAGGAACCATCAAGGTCCACTATTTTCAGACCGTGGGCAGGCGTTGGACCAGTCTCTATAATGCTATGGGCAATTTTGAGGAAGATTTCTTTGTTGACGACGAGACGGAGGGAATCATCGGCGAGTATCGTGATATTGAGCTATTCGATTCCCACCGGGTCACTGTAGGTGCAGAGTATCAGGAACTCGGCTGGCCGGATGAGAATCCCATCATATACCAGGTCAAATCGGGCTATATCCAGGATGTCATCAGCTTAGGTGACCGGTGGAGGTTTACGCCTGGAGTTCGCTATTATCATATCGATATGGACACCTATTTTTCCAACTTTGCACAAGGTCTGTTTCCTGCTAACTGGCCGGTCGCAGGCAAAGAACAAACCGAATCCGGTTGGTATCCAAGCCTCAAGGTAGATTTCCAGGCTGCCGCCGATACGGCCCTTTATGCCGCGGTGAGTCGGTCTTACCGGCTGCCATGCCCGTGAGACTACTACTGGTGGGCGCGGTGCGCGTCCCTAGATAACCCTGAATTGAAACCGGAATCGGCCTGGGAGTATGAACTCGGGGTCATTCAAAAGTTCAAGCCACTGACCATGAGGGCAGCCGGTTTTTATTATGACATCAAGGATTTCATCAATGATAATGGTATCACAGCAGCAGGTGCAGTGGGGCCGGCCTTCGGCAGTAATTGTCTCTATAACATTGATAGTTTTAAGCTTTACGGGGCCGAGCTTGAGGCGGCCATTCGCCTGAGGGAGAGGTTTCGGGCAACGGCTGCCTACGTATACCAGGACTATGATGCGGACAACACGGGCTTTGAAGCGGCCTGGACATACTATTTGCCTGCACTTTTGCCCAAACACAAGGTAAAATTCATGGCCCGGTATAATGTCTGGGAGGATGGCTGGCTGCAGTTGAATTCTCGATATGTTTATGAACGTAAGGCACAGAGGGGTGAAACACTGGATGATTATCTCACACTCGATATTGGCTTCGAGCA
>JAGMBW010000165.1 GCA_023129535.1 Desulfobacterales bacterium | reverse complement strand
AGTGGTTGATTAGTCGAGTGCCTGCCCTGCCCGCCCTGGCGCTTCCGCTTATTATAAGCTACGAAGCCAGTGATTCAGGTCTGGGCCAGGGGCGCGACATGCCTAAATTAATCTAGTAAGCCTATACTCCAGGTCTGGGCCAGGGGTTCAAGGACCTTACGACTCGACAACTTGACTATTCCTGAACCTGTCAGGAACAGGTTTAACTACTCGACTAAAGTCGAAGGAATTTCAACAGGTTGTAGAAATTCCGAGACGTTACTGTTAGATTGGCTGAAAGTTCAAATGGAAAGCGTATGGTCATGCAACAAGTACTGCTACTAAATGCGACGTTTGAGCCTTTAAAGGTGATTAACTGGAAAAGGGCCATAAGACTTCTCACTTTGGGAAAGGTGGAGGTTTTGGAAGAATACGACAGGGAGATCCGTTCGGTCACCTTTGCCATCAAACTCCCCGCAGTTCTTCGGCTTTTCAGATACGTCACATACAGGAAAAAAGATGTCAAATTTTCTCGCGCAAACATCTATGCCCGAGACAATTTCCGGTGCCAGTACTGCGGGGACAGGTTTGAATCTCAAGACCTGACCTTCGATCATGTGGTCCCCAAGAGATACGGTGGAAAGACCGAGTGGTCCAATATTGTCACGTCCTGTTACAGGTGTAACGGCAGAAAGGGGGCCAGGACCCTGAAGGAGGCGGGTTTCAAACTTCGCAAGAAACCGGTAAAGCCCGACTGGGTGCCCTTCCTTATGATTACCATTGGCGTCAGGACTGTTCCCGAGTCCTGGCAGGATTACCTATACTGGAATCTGGAGCTAAAAGATTCTTAAAAAGCGCTCTGAGCAGGACAGGACCCCAAGCCTCTGCCATATCCACTTCTCTTTGTCGGCTTCAAGGGTCACGAACTGACCACTGATCACTGGCCCTTACCGCAAAGGGAAACATAGAACAAACGTTGTGCCTTTTTGGGGCGCGCTCTGGCATTCAATGCCCCCGCGATGAGCCTCCACTAATTCTGTCTATTGATTCCTTTTCCAAGTGCAGTTCCGACCTTTTGGCAAACTGCAAGAAATTATGGATGAACTCCCTGACCCGTACTGAGTCCTTCTCTAATATTGCTGGATAAGGCTCTCCAAAAAGACATGTATGAAGGTAAAGCCGCAACCCAATAGAATCATCAGCAAGGCAATCTGGATGTGAGTCGTGAGGTAACCGAGGAGGGCCATCGCACCTCCGAGGATCAGGAAGGTAACAGAAAAGATCGTTTCCTGCCTGAAGCTTGATGACCGTCGCGGCAGCAGGAAGGTAGCCAGACAGGAACCGGCCTGAAACCCGGACAGTATCAATCCCCAATCAGCAATATTCTTGGCAAAATTCGTCTTAAAAAAGATGGGAAGGCCAGTAGAGTAGAACCTCGGTGTGGTGGCTTCAGGATTCGGTGGCTCATCCACTGATTCCTCAACGGGCCTCAGTCCGACTTCCATACCTTCCTACCCTTGGTCCTCTCGTTGAACCGGACGTCGGGTTTTCCCCGGTACGGCTCTCCGACGACCTTCCCCATGGGCTTATCAGTAACCGTTGTCGTTGAACTACAGTGATTAACCAAACTGGTATAATCCCAGCCGAACAATCAAGTTGTTGTGGACTCTCCAGGTGCCCTTCGATTGATCACTGTACTTCCGCTTCAGGAATATTCGTATCCGTTCTCGAACAATGCCATTCGTAAAGCGCTCCGAATTTCCTATCCAGCGACTGTTTCGCTGCATGGGATAGTTTAGACTGCAAGTCAGAAACTTTATTACGCACGTTAATAGCTCCTTGAGCACTCATGCCTTCTTACTGTTGCCAGATAGAAATGCAACTGGTGACACAAACCGGTAGTAATTCGGGACAGTTCAAGTTCTTAGCCCGAGCGCCGCACCGTAATCGGACTCTCTCTCCGAGCCGGAGACCCAGCAACGACCGTCCGACCACATCTTACGAGGCTGCACCATTAGCTTCATGCTACGGCCTGCGGTTTTGGCCGGCACCCCTGGCTGGGTAGAACCCGCAATTGATGCGAGCCGTCTCGGTACCGTGTCGGGGCAAGTTCAGCCCGTGTGTTACCACACGAACCCGCCCCCAGCCTACTTATCCAAAAGGGCAACTGATAAGACAACCTCCATTCAGGTTGCTAGATAACGATCTCGCGACCTCGTACATTTATTTATGCCCGTCCCCCATAGGTTCCCGAAGTTTAGACTCTTTCTCTGTATTTGTTGAACAGGTCAATCGGTGGCTACGGCGAAAGCTTGGGCAAGTCGGTCATATTGGTCTTTCAACTGTTGAGGCGGTCTGTGCAGTTCGTCTAGATACCACCACCAGTGAGAGCGTGGGCTATGGTGTTGTTGTCGAGCGTATTTAATCTCTTGCTCTCCGATAACCGTCAAAAAGGTTTCCCGCTCCTCCCAAAGCACTCTGTCCAACTCGTGGAGACGCTCGTATAGAGAAGTGGGGATTTTATCCTCCGGCAGGCTTTGATCTAGGATTCTCTGAATCTTGTCCCGCACAAAGAGCATATCTAGTATTTCGACACCGGAGCTCTCCATATCGAAAATATAACCATAATATTTTCTCGTCAGCCGTTTTAGTTCTTGTGGGCTCATACTTCCCACTCCTTTCGGTCAATCTTTACAGCTTCAATTTGCCGTAAGAAGAACGCCTCTCCTTCTTCGGGCTTAAATACTGTAGCAATGAGGTCTGCTTCCATATCATAGATAACGGCTATACCCGTTTCAGGATTCAGGAATCCCCACTGCGGTCGAGGTGGGTCTGTGCGATAATATCCATATACGTAGATTTGAGTGTCAGGGTGCTGAATGGTTAAACGAGTGTCCTCGTTGAGCTTTTCCAAAGACGTTCCCACGGGCCAATCCTGGTCCACATAAATCCGCTTCAGTAAATGCCAGAGCCCGGTAGAGATAAGGGCGCCTTTATGATAGATTATGTCTTCATGAGTCACATCGAAGTAACGCCAGCGGAGCAAATGTGTTCCCCATCGAACCCCCGATGCCTTTTGAAGGACCTCCCGTACCATTTCGGGGGTGATGCGATGTCCGACTATGAGAAAGCTTTTCTCCTGTTGCCGAGTCAATTTTACACCGTCGCCTTCACTTTGTCACTTCCCTTGCCAATCCCCCAATCTTTACTCTGTTAAATTTCCGCTGTAGCGGAACCCCTTTGGGGATTTAACAGGGTGAACCCCGTGCAGTGGCGTAACCAACTCCACTGGAACCTTTATTCGGAATCCCTCAATTCCAAAGTCAGATCAACAAGTTAATTTCGAAAGAACGTCCCCCATTTCTTTCTCCTGAAGTCATAGAAATATACGATATTGTTCCCGTTTCTCACGATATCACAAATGAGTTGTTCATAATCAGCTAAAGAGACTGATACCGACAGATGTCTCATGCTCTGTCGTTTCTTAAGATGAATAACGTCCTTCCCAGGCTTCCAGCGAACCTTGCTACGAATCGCCCGGAGGGCGTGAACCAGGGTTACCCCTGCTTCGTCAGACAAAACCTTTTCATGCTCAGCCAGTTCAGTCATTACCTCTTACTCCCGGCCGGCATAAGAATCCGCCCTCCGTTCTCCACCCTTCCATCCCTGTTTTCCTACCCCAACCATCCAACCATGCTAATAAGCTCTTCTGAGTGGATGCATCAACCGAACGAAATAATGCAGTTTCGTAGCTACGTCCCCCATATTAGTCCGTCCCCCATATTAGTCCTGCATACTCAAGGTTAAACTGGCAGCTTGACCCTCTTCCTTTTGGACTTATTCTGGTGATTCAGTTCTTACAGAAGGCTTATAAAACGTGATAAAGTTTGCCCTCTCAAAGTCAGAATCATTAGAGGCGAGATTATTGATTTTCAAGTCTTCCATAATCTGGAGACTCAGTGCATCATTAGAAAGAAGACCATATCGCCTTTTCATTTGCTGGCTTCTTTCTATGCTGTTGATGTCAGGAGATATTATCTCTAAATTGAAAGAAGCTATCTTTTCAGGGATGCTCTGGTGGCTTACCAATTCCTTAACAATATCAGGGTGGGCTTTCAAGTACTGTACCAGGTCCTTTGCCTTGATATCTGGAAGAATAGTAGCGGCCTCCGCGATCATCATACGATGTGTTGCTTCTTGTACTACTGACGTAGAAGTAACCCCATTAATTTTTGCTCTTTCTGCTCGTTCCAGCAAGTTTGAACTGGCTAGATTAAGTTTGGATTTCTTGCAGAAGTGGTAGATAAAGATGTTGGCATCTACGAAAATAGAAAAGCCATCTTCCAGATCGGAAAGAAACATGATCAAGCCTCTTCAGGAAGAAACTCGGGCGAAAGCGCAATCTCATCTATGGTATTGTCATCGAGACCGCTAAACATGCCACTGGTGGCTCTGACAACGCTTTCTTCTTCAAGGGTTATCCTTACCTTTTTATGTTCCTTCAGGTTCAATGGGAACAAAGGTTTTAAGACACCATCTTCATATACGGCCTCTATACTTCTGGGCATTTCAACACCTCCTGACGTTAATTGGAATAATCAATTCCTAAATTCCTGAATTGAACCATAAATATCTTCTTGCTGTTATTCATGACCGCCAATAAGTAAAAAAGTAAGCAACGTCCCCCATTACTCTCCGTCCCCCATTACTCTCAAAATAGTGGAATAGTGGCAACGTCCCCAATTTTTTGCACCTGTGCGGTTAGGATTACTCCCTTTTTTCACGCTGCCAACTTGAATCTCAACCCCCTTTTTTCAAACCATCTTGTGCTCTCTCCGTTTCTTTTCAGGGCTGTTATTGAGGCGAGGGCTACAGAACCCGGCAGTGACCAACTCATCCCGTTGTGCTTTTGACGCTCTGACACAACGAGATCATTCATTTTCTCCCCGATGTTACTCGAATTGCAAAGGCCAAGTTCCTTTCTTATTGCATAACATGGAATATATGGTTTGTTGCGATTCAAGTATGCAATAAGCTTGTTCGTAGCAGCGGAATCCTTTAGTTGACTGCAGGGTATTTCTTTAATCAAAACGACCGCCTTGTCCGTTAACCCGTGCCACAAAAGAGGCAGGAGTTGCTTCAATACTTGATTGCGAAAAACTCTTCCTTTCATGCCCAAGCTTAATTGCTCCTTGCACTTCTTCTTTAAATGATACCA
>JAGMBW010000164.1 GCA_023129535.1 Desulfobacterales bacterium | reverse complement strand
AAGGACAGGATATCAATATATCAATTCCCGTCCGTTAGTCCTCACCCGTCATTCGCTTTTCGGCGAAGGTCTGGTGGTTGGTTCAAAAGTAGCTGCATCGGATGGACCGGCTTTGTCAGCCTTTTTCGTGTCAAATTCAGCGTTCCGCAAGAAAAGACATGCGCGCGTAATCTGCGCAACTAACTTCAACCTTGCAGTTACTGCTTGTGGTGACATGTCAGGATTCATCGCCCTTTCCTTCAAGCCGCTCGATATCGGCCAGATCCTGTTTGCTGTCGCGAAGGTGTTTTAGCTGGATCAATCCTTGGCGTGAAACAACTGTTATGGAGCCATCTTCCAACTTTACTTTTTTCCGGCTTTCCCAAACAGATCTAATTTCATCTGTCACGAGTATCAAATCAACCGGCAAATAATCCCTGGTTTCTGAAAAGATTTTCGTAACCCTGTAAATGATGACCTTTCCATCCGCAAATTTCATGGGCTTGGCCTTAATCTCATAGCCAAGACCTTGAGCGATCTTGAGAACCGACTTCAGCTCATCAGGCGAGATCAAGATGTCAATATCTACGGTGGCCCGAACATATCCGTGTACGGCCATAGCCAAGCCTCCACAGACGGCATATTCCACCCCATGTGTTTCAAGACTCGCGGTAAGTATTTTCAATTCATCGTAGATATCGATCAACCCCGGGCTCCTTTCTCTTCCCATGGTCATTCGACGGGTCCGGCGCTCTACGAATTGATGTAGATGCGGCGGTTACTTTTCCCAATGCTACAGTATACCTCGTAGTTGATGGTGCCGATCCTTGTTGCAATCTCCTCGGCTGTGATCTGCTCTTTACCCTGGCCCCCCAATAGAACCACCTCATCGCCAACTGCAACACCCTCAACCCCGGTGACATCTACCATGGTCAGGTTCATGCAGACGCGACCCACCACTGGCATGCGTTGCCCACGGATCAGCACTTCACCGTTATTCGAGAGCAAACGACTGTATCCGTCATCATACCCTACAGGGATGGTTGCAATGGCACACTTTTTTTGCGTTATATAGCTGCGGCCGTAGCTGACCGAGGCGCCGGGGGGGACTGTTGTGATGTGAATCACCCGGGATTTGAACGTCATGACCGGTTTGAACGAAGCCGCAGCAGGCCATCCCTGTGCAGGCGGCGAACCGTAAAGGAGGATGCCCGGTCGTGCCATACCAAGATCGAGGCCCTTGTTTGCCAGGAGGGCGCCACTGTTTGCAATATGAACGCCCCCCCGGAAGAGACCGAGTCGCCTGCATTCTCCCACACTCTCCCGAAATCTCCCTACCTGCTGGTCGGTGAAGGGGTCACCCGGTTGATCAGCGACAGCAAGGTGGGAGAATATCCCCTGGAGTTGAATTCCCTTTAGGGGCAAGAGCTGTTTCAAAAAATTCTTCAGGTCTTCGCAACAAACTCCGAGTCGGGTCATACCCGTGTCCACCTTGACATGGACCGGTGTCACCTTGCCCTGTTCAACTGATATTCGGGAAAGTTTTTCCGCAATCTCCAACTGGAAAAGCGCAGGCGCAAGCTCATGTTTCACGACGTCTGAAACTTCATCTGATTGGATTCCCATCATGATCAAGATGGGAACCTTGCAGTTAGCTTTTCTGAGATCCAGACCCTCTTGGACCTCAAACACCCCGAGATAATCAACGCCGGATGACTCCAGGGTTCTGGCCACAGGTATCATGCCATGGCCGTAAGCCTCTGATTTGACAACGGCAAGAATCTGGGTATGAGGCCCGGCCAATCGCTTGATCTCAAAAAAATTGTGCCTGAGCGCACCCAGGTCAATGATTACTTCATTTGGTATCATGGTTGCCGTTCATGGTTTCTTTCGTTATTAGTAGCAAAATGGAGTAATGGAGTAATGGAGTGTTGGAGTAATGGAGCTTTTTGATACTCCAACACTCCATGAACACTCACGTATCATGGTTAGGTTCCCATCGGGGAAGTTCAACGAAGGTTTCTACCTCAGCAAGGCCACGTACCAGCCAATGATTTGAGGGCCGAAAAATATATAAAGTAGCGCACCAAGACTAAGAAAAGGACCAAAAGGGATGGCCAGCCTTCGTCCCTCTTCCTTGCGGAGGGCCAAAGCCACCCCCACCACGGTTCCAACGGCTGATCCAACAAAAATGGTAAATATGACGGCTTTCCAGCCCAAAAAAGCGCCAATCATAGCAAGCAACTTGATATCACCACCACCCATGCCTTCCCTTTTGGTGAGCAAATAGTAACCCAGGGCAACCAAAAGCAGAACTCCTCCGCCAAGGATGATCCCAAACAAGGACTCTTTATACGTGACGTGCCCAGAGACAAAGGACGTGAGGAATCCGACCCCGATACCAGGGAATGTAATCACATCGGGGATGATTTGATGATCAATGTCAATGAAGGTGATCACCAGAAGGGCCGCGACCAGTGCGTACAGAAAAAGCCCTTGCCAGGACAGACCATAGCGTGCAAAGACCGCAACTGCAAACAGGCCCGATACAAGTTCAATTATGGGATATCTCAAGGAGATTGCAGTTCCACAGTGCCGACATCGCCCACGAAGCCAAACATAGCTTGCCACTGGAACGTTATCGTAAAAGGCAATCCTGGCCTGGCAGTCTGGACACATAGATCTTGGGCGTATCAAAGAAAGAGACCGGGGAAGGCGGTAAATACACACGTTCAAAAAACTGCCCACTGCCAGCCCAAACAAAAAGATCCAAATTCTAAGAACGAGTGGCTCCACGCCAAGCTCCTTGCAATTCGATCGGCTAAGGGTCAATGTAAGACAATAGAAATACTTAAGACCTAAAGTAATCGGTTCACGGTTCACGGTTTTAACCTCTGAACGTTGAACCGCTGGACCTTGCTACTTGAGGCATCATCCTTTTGATATCAGCCAGTTAGGGCTCTTCAACCGGGAACCGTGAACGTTGAACCGCTCAACCCGGGTAAGAGGTAAGTATAGGGAATGGGTCAAAAAATCAAGATTTTTGTTGTCATGAAGATACCATGTCTTGTATTATACACCTAAGTATTGGAGTCATGGAGTATTGGAGTGATAGGTTAGAAACAACATACTCCATTACTCCAACACTCCATCATTCCATACAGAAAAAAATGGAGGACTTGTATGGCACGAACAAATAGTGTGGATTCCGTTGACATCACACAAGAAGATGGTGAGGACATAGAGATCCCGGATGTACTCCCTCTTCTTCCCGTGCGTGACGTCGTTGTTTTTACGCATATGGTCCTTCCCCTCTTCGTGGGAAGGGATAAGTCCGTTCGTGCCGTGGATGCAGCCATGGCCAAAGATCGCCTGCTTCTTCTGGCCACCCAAAGCAACACTACCGTTGAAAACCCTGGACCCGATGACGTTTACCGGGTGGGCACGGTGGCGATGATTATACGTATGTTCAAGCTTCCAGACGGCCGGGTCAAGGTTTTGGTCCAGGGCTTGGGCAAAGCTCGGATAACGAATTATGCAAAAAGAAAGCCTTTCTACCTGGTCAGAATCGAACAGATTTCCGAACAGGAACCAGAAAAAATAAGCATTGAGTCCGAAGCGCTCATGCGAAACGCCTGTGAACAGACTGAGAAGATTCTTGACCTGCGAGGCGAGCTGAGCGGTGATGTAAGCGCCATCTTGCTCGGAATTGATGAGCCTGGGCGATTGGCAGATCTGGTCGCCTCGAACCTCAGGTTGAAGGTAGAACAAGCTCAGCACCTTCTGGAAATGAATGATCCTGTTCACAAGCTCCATGTAGTCAATGACCTCCTGAGCAAGGAATTGGAAGTCTCCGCCATGCAGGCCAAGATCCAGTCAGATGCCAGGCAAGAGATCTCGAAAACCCAGCGAGATTACTTTCTCAGAGAACAGATGCGAGCCATTCACAAGGAACTGGGAGATATTGACGAAAAGGCCCAGGAGGTTTCTGAGTATACCAAGAAGATCAAGAAGGCCAAGATGTCCAGAGAGGCTGAAAAAGAGGCCTTCAAGCAATTAAAGCGCCTCGAGCAAATGCATGCCGATGCGGCTGAGGCATCTGTTGTGCGTACCTACGTGGATTGGCTGGTTGAGGTCCCGTGGAGCAAATCGACCAAGGAAGTACTGAATATAAAGAAGGCTCAGAAAGTGTTGGATGAGGACCATTATGATCTCCAGAAGGTCAAGGATCGTATCCTGGAATACTTGAGTGTGCGGAAGCTCAACAAGCAAATGAAGGGCCCCATACTTTGTTTTGTGGGACCTCCTGGTGTGGGCAAGACCTCGCTGGGGCGATCAATTGCAAGGGCTATGAACCGGCGGTTCTTTCGCATGTCCCTGGGTGGTATTCGGGACGAGGCCGAAATCCGGGGACATCGCCGTACATACATCGGAGCAATGCCGGGACGGATCATTCAGGGTTTGAAGCAGTGTGGTACGAACAATCCTGTATTCATGATGGATGAAGTCGACAAGATTGGCGCCGATTTTCGCGGGGACCCATCTGCTGCCCTGCTGGAAGTCCTCGATCCAGAACAAAACGTCAGCTTCAGCGACCACTATCTGAACACCCCCTTTGACCTGTCAAAAGTTATGTTTATCACAACGGCCAATCTGGCCGACCCTATCCACCCTGCATTGAAAGATCGTATGGAGATTATAGAGCTTGCCGGATATACAGAAGAAGAAAAACTTGCCATTGCCGGGCAATTCTTGATCCCGCGCCAGATCAAGGAAAACGGAATCACGCCGAAAGACATAAGGCTTACCTCAAAGGTGCTGCGAAAGACCATATCAGAGTATACCTTAGAGGCTGGCCTCAGGAACGTGGAACGCGAGATTGGCACTCTATGCCGCAAGGTAGCCCGCAAAGTAGCTGAAGGCGAGAAGGGGCCATTCACTATTACCTGTGCCAATCTTCACAGGTACCTGGGTGTGCCGAAATACCTCCCCGAATTGGAGCAGGAATCACATGAGATTGGGGTTGCCACAGGACTGGCGTGGACCCAGGCCGGGGGAGAGGTGTTGTATGTCGAGACCTCTACGATGAAAGGAAAGGGTGAGTTGATCCTTACAGGCCAACTGGGAGAGGTGATGCAGGAATCTGCAAAGGCCGCCCTGACTTATGCCCGTTCTAATGCAAAGTCCCTCGGAATTAGCGACAGTTTTTACCAGGACATCGACATCCATATACACGTTCCTGCTGGGTCGATTCCCAAGGACGGGCCCTCGGCCGGGGTCACCATGGTCACGGCGTTGGTTTCGACCTTAAGTGGGCGAGCGGTGAACAGGGATGTGGCCATGACCGGAGAAATCACCCTCCGCGGGCGTATACTTCCGGTGGGGGGCTTAAAGGAAAAGGCATTAGCCGCGCTCAGGGCTGATGTGCGCAAGGTCATTATCCCTGAGAAAAATAAGAAGGATCTGACCGATATTCCCTCAAACGTCAAACGGAAGCTTGCCTTCTTGCCGGTAAGTCACGTGGACGAGGTATTGAGGATTGCTTTGAATCCAAAGGAAAGAAGCTGAAAGCTGAAAGCTGAAAGTAACAAACTTTCTTCTTCTGGCAGTAGGCAGCATCCAAGAACCGGCAACGAGCATCTTAATGCAACGGCCTTGCCCTGGCGCATAGTCCATATATGCAAGGACATAGCCTATTAGCCAGGTCTGGGCCAGGGACGACGGTGTTTGTTGGGTTTACACAGTTTGTCGGGTTTGTTGTGTTTCTTGTGTTAGCCCAGAAATTCAAAGAACCCGAAGAACTCAATAAACTCAATAGACACAATAGACACAATAGACACAATAAACACAATAAACCGTCATGAAAGTCCTTGGAGTTGATACATCTGGCCAAACAGGGGGTGTGGCCATTCTGGAACGTAATACCGTGTTAGCTGAGGTGGCAGTTACCAGCGCACAGACACATGCAAAACGCATAATGTTGACCGTTGATACGACCCTCGGGATGGCAGGCCTGACCATTGCGGATTGTGACGCATTTGCTGTGACTACGGGCCCGGGAAGTTTTACAGGTCTGCGCATCGGGATTAGCACTGTTAAGGGATTGGCGTTTGCGACCAATAAACCCGTCACAGGTGTCTCCACATTGGACGCCCTCGCCTACCAGTTTCCTTTATTTTCCCATCTAATTTGCCCGGTCCTGGATGCTCGTAAAGGCCAAATATACACAGCCCTTTATGAATATGCCAGTTCCATGAAGTGGGAAAGACTAATCGGAGATTGTGCAGCAGAACCGAGACAATGGCTCAAGCAAATTCAACGTCCCTGTCTCTTTGTGGGCGATGGTGCGTTCGTCTATGGAGAATTGATCAGAGAAACCCTTCGGAGTCTGGCTTGCTTTGCCCCACCGTATCTCAACACCGTCCGGGCCTCGGTGGTGGCCTCCATCGGGATGAAACAGATTCTTAATGGTCAGGTTGCCGACGTTGGCCGCCTCGTACCCCATTATATCCGAAAATCGGATGCTGAAATAAAACTCGGAAGAGGTGGCTATCCAGGAGCAATAAGTTGAACCCTAAGAAGTTCCTTGGAAAGCAGAAGATTGCTGACCCCAAAAACATTACCTTGGAATCTATAGATATGAAAAAGAGGGGCCATTGTCTCGCCTGCGGAGAGAACGAGCTTCCAAAGGGAAGGAGACGCTATTGCAGCGACAAGTGCAGAAGGCGGCTTCAGTTTGCTCTCTATATTGCTACAGGATTAGTGCAGACTTTACGCGCACGTTATGCTGCATTCTCATACACGGAAGAGACTCTGATTCTTGATATACTCCCTGTAGCATCACATGTCATATCGAGGTTCATATGGAGGAGGAGAGAAAACAAGAAGGTTGCTGATGATTTGTTAGACATGGTTCAACACGCAGGCCGGGCGTGGTACGAGAAGGAAGAACAGACCGGCTCAAGGTGGTGGGCATCTCAGGATTTGTTGGACAGGACATCGCGCAGAGACATTCCATTGAGTGCCATAGTTCCTGTTTCAAAAAAAACGCCTCAGTTCAACCACAAAGAGAAGAATGCCTTGAAAATACTTGAGCTGACCAAGGACCAGATTTTGTCCAAAGACTACATGAGGTGCATCAAATCGGCGTACAGAAGGAAAGCAAAGCGTCATCATCCCGACAAGGGCGATACGAGCAATAAGTTCATCCAGATCAACGAGGCCCATGCAGAGCTTCTCAACTGGGCCGAAAGCCCTAAGTTCCGTTCCAGGACAGCACTCCCGAATAGCTGGTGCTATGATGCCTCAAAAAAAAGGTGGGTGCCGCCAGCATAGCCACTCAACAATGTCTGTAATCAGGTTTTTTGATGAGCTTCAAGCAACTTCTTCAGTCGATCTCCCTCAATGCTCTCCTCTTTTAAAACAAGCGCGGCGCCTTCATCCAGAACATTCTTGTGCTTGCTCAGGATCTCTTTGACTGCTTCATATTGAGAATCTATGATGGCCTTGATCTCGCTGTCCATAACCTGTGCTGTTTGCTCGCTGTAGTCCTTTGCTGAAGGCATGCCTAAATCAGGAAATTGTCTTTGCCGGTCTTTCTCAAAATAGACATTACCCAACTTAGGGCTCATACCGTATTGCTTGACCATACTCCGCGCGATATCAGTGGCCCTGGAAAGGTCATTGTGCGCGCCCGTTGAAACATCCTGAAACTGGATCTCTTCGGCGGCCCGCCCTCCCAGTGCAACACAGATCTTATTCAAGAGCTCACTTTTTGTCATCAAGAAGCGGTCTTCGGTAGGCACCTGCAAGGTGTAGCCCAGAGCGGCAACCCCCCGTGGTATAATTGAAATTTTCCGAACCGTGTCTGTGCCCGGCAGAGAGAGGGCCACGAGGGCATGCCCCACCTCGTGATAGGCCACAATCTCTCTCTCCATCTTATTAATGAGGCGGTTTTTCTTCTCGAGTCCAGCTACAATTCGCTCGACCGCCTCCTGAAACTCTGCCATCCCCACCTTGTCCTTATTATGGCGCACGGCCAAAAGCGTTGCCTCATTGGCCAGGTTGGCCAGGTCGGCTCCCACAAATCCGGGGGTCATTCCGGCAACGATCTCTACCTCCACATCTTTGTCCACTACGATTCCTTTCAAGTGGACCATGAGGATTTCTTCGCGTCCTCTCTTGTCAGGTCGATCGACCAGGACGTGTCGGTCAAAGCGACCCGGTCGCAGGAGGGCCGGGTCCAGGATCTCTGGCCGGTTGGTCGCCGCCATGAGGATAACGCCTATGGTGGGGTCAAAGCCGTCCATTTCCACCAAAAGTTGGTTCAAGGTCTGTTCTCTTTCATCGTGGCCCCCTGTGATGCCGAGGCCTCGCGCCTTGCCCAGGGCATCCAGTTCGTCAATAAATATGATACAGGGGGCCTTCTCTTTGGCCTGGGCGAAAAGATCGCGCACGCGGGCTGCACCCATTCCAACAAAGAGCTCAACGAATTCTGAACCGCTCATGCTGAAAAAAGGGACCTTGCTTTCTCCAGCGACAGCTCTTGCCAGTAAGGTCTTTCCGGTACCTGGAGGACCTACCAGCAAGATCCCTTTGGGCAACTTTCCGCCCAGTCTTGTGAACTTTTCGGGCGTCTTGAGGAAGTCGATCACCTCAACGAGTTCTTCTTTGGCCTCATCTACGCCGGCTGCATCGTCAAAGGTCACGCCGACTTCGTCTTCCATATAGACCTTTGCCTTTTTCTTGCCCAGCGTTAGGAAGCTCCCTTGCCGAGCAGCGAATCGTCGCATCATGACATACCAGATGCCAAAGAAAAGAATGAGTGGAAAGACCCAGGAGGCGAGATTTCTCAAAAAGTGGGTCTCGATCACCCCCTTGAACGTCACGTTATGTTTTTCCAGAAGGTCTGATAGATCGGGATCTACGCGCACCGTGCTAAAGGGTTTTTCCACCTCTGGGCCGTCCTGAATGACCTTCATCTTCCCCTCGATGCGATCCTGGCCAATGGCTACCTCCACCACCATTCCTGCGTTAAGGGCCTTCACAAACTCACTGTATGGTATGTGTTTTACTGCAAACATCTGGACAATGAGATTGTGGAGGATCAGGACGATCCAGATTGCAATCAACACATACCAGATTGAGAACTTATGATGGTTTTCCATATTCACACCCTCTCACGTTATTAACCAGGTTGAGCGGTTCAACGTTCACGG
>JAGMBW010000163.1 GCA_023129535.1 Desulfobacterales bacterium | reverse complement strand
AGGCCTAACTCTTTGATATCAAAAGGATATTGAAGCGCATAGCGCAACCCCAAAAACCCTGAGGATAATTTTTTACGCTATGCCCTATGCCCTATGCTCTATGCTCCATGCCCTATGCTTTATACCATATGAACCAATGCAACGGGAGACTTTTTCCGCCGCGACTCTCCTCCGCCCTCCAGAGGACAAAAGCCGCTCCGACGGGCACGGCCAAATATTGACAATATGTACCATGAAATGATATGAATATCCATGATGTTCACACTAACGCTATCCGGTATAGGCAAGCATTATGGGGAAACCCTGTTGTTTAAAAATATTTCCTTTCAGGTGAATCAAGGGGATGTCCTGGCCGTTACCGGATGGAACGGGTCGGGCAAGAGCACCCTGCTTCGGATTATTGCAGGTCTTGCGAAGCCATCTGCCGGTCAGGTTGAGATGTTTTCCAACAGTGAGCCTATACCAAGAGAATGGAGCCGACGGTTTGTTGGTATGGTAGCGCCTGCCTTGTTTCTGTATGATGAGTTGACGGGTCTTGAGAACATGGAGTTTTTCTGCCGGGTAAGGGCCAGTGCGTGCAATCGCAATGATTGTCTCGACATCATTCATCGCGTGGGACTGACGAAAGATGCAACAAAAATGTGCAGGGAGTACTCTTCCGGAATGAAACAGAGGTTGAAGCTGGCACAGGCATTGCTCCATAAGCCTCCGCTGTTATTGTTGGACGAACCAGGGAGCAACCTTGACAGCAATGGGATTAAGGTCGTGGAAGAAATTATATTTAGGCAGAAGCAATTAGGGATAACCGTTATTGCATCAAACGAAAAGCGGGAGGTGAACTACGCAGACAGAGTCATCAACCTATCTGAATGAAGCCATCGCTATTGGACTTCGTGATCTGCGCAGCGAATTCAGGACCCGTTATGCCCTGAATGCCATCCTGATGTTTGCTGTGTCCACCCTAATAGCTGTGAGTTTTTGCATCGGATCGTACCGTATCGAAGAGGCTGAAAGGCCATTTTTGTATTCAGTGTTATTATGGATCATTCTGACTTTTTCCGCCTTGTCCGGCCTTGCCCGGTCCTTTGTCAAGGAAGAAGAGGCTGGCACTATAGATGTGTTGAAACTCTCTGCGCGTCCCCAGGCTATATTCCTCGGAAAGCTGTTGTTCAATTTAACTCTGTTAGGGGCCCTGGAGCTCATCATCGTGCCATCGTTTATTCTCTTGATGGCCTACCAGATAAACTTTCCGGGCCTTTTTATTGCCATGATCATCAGCGGCGGGCTCGGTTTGGCGGCGGGCACAACAATCATCGCTGCCATGATAGCCAGGGCTAGCGCCCGCGGCGCGCTATTTTCTGCTCTCTCTTTTCCGCTCCTTTTACCCCTTATGATCACTGCTATTAAGGGATGTGAAAGAGCCGCCGTGGGGATAGATACAGCAGGCTGGCCCGAGGTTAAGATCGCTGTTGCCTATTTCGTAATAATGATTACAATGTCGCTATTCTTGTTCCCCCTGGTTTGGGAAGAATAGAAGCCGGACAATTATGATTTACAAAATCTTATTGACCATATGGATGGCTGTCATCATCGTTGCTGCCTTCCTGTACACAGAAGCAGCCACTGGCTTCCCTGGACAGACGTCCCGTATCTTGTTTTTTCACGTTCCCCAAGCGTGGGTGGCCACGTTCTCCTTTTTGTTGTCCATGATAGCAAGCTGTATGTATTTAGCCAAACGTCATGTCAAGACGGACTATCTGGCCCTGGCAGCCGCAGAGTTAGGCTTTCTGTTCTGTATACTTGCCACTGTGACCGGTTCCGTATTTGCTAAAGCCACCTGGGGCTCATTCTGGAATTGGGATCCCCGCCAAACCTCTATCATCATACTCCTCATGATTTATGGCGCCTATTTTGCCCTTCGCTCCGGAGTGCCTGACCCGGAAAGAAAACGTGTGTTTGCCGGGGTGTACTCGATTCTTGCTTTCGCCACAGTGCCGTTTTTGGTCTTTGTTGTACCACGGATCACGGCCTCCCTGCACCCTGAAAACACCATGAATCCCGCGAATCCTGGCATGGATGCGAAGACCTTAACAGTATTCTTGGGCTCATTGTTTGCGTACTCCGGGTTGTTTGTGTGGATGCTACGGTTAAGGATAAGGATATTAAGTATAGAGGGTCTGAAGGAACCGAAATTTGTCAATCGTGAACCGGACACGAAGTGAAACCTGGGCCAAATCGCGGGTCGCCCTGTTAGATATATGGTAACCGTTTACGGGTTCAATGGTTCAGTTAAAAGAATAGAGGTCAGATGTCGGAGGTCTGACTTCTGACTTCTGATCTCTGACTTCTGAACGGTGAACTTTGAACCTGTGAACGCCTACCAAATAACGAAATACGGAGGAGACTTATGAAAGAGGGTCTAACTTTTGTTATGGGAGTTAATCTTATTATATGGTGTGGTATAGCCTTGTACTTGTTTATGCTGGACCGGAAGATAGGGAAATTGGAACACGCCTGTCAGGATAAGCAGGTCCTTGACTATGGCCGGAATCAGAAATTGTAAAAAAGTTTAGCTTTTTAACCGCCTAAACCGGCCAACGGACGAACGGGTCAACCAAATATTTCCGGACAAAACATGCCAAAGAAGTCTTATATTATCGGGGCCGTTGTTGTGGCTTTGGCCATGATAATGGCGATGTACTCTTTCAAATCAACCCTGACCGCTTATGTCAGTGTCAGCGAGGCCAAGGTGAGCCCGAGACCAGTGCAGGTAGCCGGGATTGTGGTCAGGGGGACCAAGCAGTATGTCCTTCAAAACACTAAATTAATCTTTACCATACGGGAAGATAGCGGCGACGAGATGGCGGTTGAATATGATGGGCACAAACCTGCAAATTTTGATGATGTCGCCAAGATTGTCAGCATAGGGAAATACAACAGGGAAAGGCAGGTATTTGTGGCCAGAGAACTGTTGGTCAAGTGCCCCACTAAGTACGAACAGCGGGTGAAAGGAGAATAACAAATAACACAGGGAAGCAGGTTATTCAAGCCGGAAAAACGCCAGGAGAACAGGCCATGCCTATTTATGAGTTTTATTGTGAAGACTGCAATACGGTATTCAACTTCTTTTCAAGATCCGTGAACATCACCAAACGGCCTCTCTGCCCCGGGTGCAAACAAAAGAAGCTGAAAAGGCAGATGTCTACTTTCGCCAGACTCACAGGGCCAAAGGAGGAAGGCGATATGGATGATTTGCCGATAGATGAGGCCAAGATGGGAAAAGCCATGAATCTCTTGGCCCGTGAGGCCGAAAGTCTCAACGAGGATGATCCGCGCCAGGCTGCCAGTTTGGTGCGCAAGCTCTCAGATGTGGCAGGTCTTGGTTTTGGTCCGGGCATGGAAGAGGTGCTCAAACGCATGGAGGCAGGCGAGGACCCGGAACAGGTAGAGGCTGAGATGGGAGATGTGCTTGAACACGATGAACCGTTTGTAATCGGAGACAAAAAGGCTCGAACGGTCAAACAGGCTATACCACGCCGTGATGAGACACTCTATGATCTTTGAACAAGCAACGGGCCTGAAAGGCACTTTAGACACTCTTTAATTGAGGATACTTGCCATGACAACGGAAGAGGTCATCTTAAAGACCAACGATATTGACCGGATCTTGACACGGATGACCCACGAAATCTTAGAGAAGCACAGAGGGGTGGAGAACCTTGTGTTGATCGGCATCCGGACGGGAGGGGTGTTTTTGGCCAATAGAATAAAGGCAAAGATTCTTGGCATTGAAGGTGCGGACGTTCCCAGAGGAGATCTGGACATCACCCTTTACAGAGACGATTGGACGCGCATAAGCGACCACCCCGTGGTGCAGAAGACCCACCTCCCTTTTTCCTTGGATGGCAAACAGGTGGTCCTGGTGGACGATGTCCTTTTTACCGGCCGCACTGTTCGGGCAGCCATGGATGCTTTGATCGATTTCGGCCGTCCGGACCGGATCGAACTGGCTGTCCTCGTGGACCGGGGTCACCGCGAACTGCCCATTCAGGCCAACTACGTGGGTAAACATATGGAGACAATCCATGACACCATGGTCAACGTCTATTTGAAAGAAAAGGCAGGACGGGATGAAGTGGCTGTCAGCGCGCAATAAGGTCCAGTATCGACTTTTGCTTTGAGCTTTCAGCTAATCTAACCTGGGTCTGAAATTTGCCTGGATTTACCCCGAGAAACTGTGTATACGTTTGGTCGCATCCGAGCTCGTTCTTTTTGGTGTTGACAAATCGAGTTTTTTCATGTATGAATTTTTTGATATTAAGATCTGAAACAAAGCCAACCACAAGTGTTTCATATAACAAATATTAACAGAGAAAGGAGGGTGTTTGTATGCCAACTGCCGAATTTGAAGGAAAAACCTTTACTGTGGACGAAGATGGGTTCATCGATAACTTTGAGAACTGGTGTCCGGAGTGGGTTCATTGGGTAAAGACAGTGGAGGGGATTGAGGAACTCAACGATGAACACTGGAAGTGCGTTACCTTCTTGCAGGATTATTACAAGAAGAACGGGATCGCACCGATGGTGCGGGTCTTTTCCAAGGTCACCGGTTATAAGTTGAAGCATATCTATGAGTTGTTCCCATCTGGCCCTGGCAAAGGCGCATGTAAGATGGCCGGTCTTCCCAAACCGACCGGATGCGTCTAAGATACGGATTTCGACTTTATGAAACAATTCGGAGGTCCTGAAAAGAGGCTTTTCTGCGCAGTCAAGCCTCTTTTTTTTCTGGTGAGCCCATGAAGCGGACGCTTGCAATTAAGACCAGCTCCAGGACCGAATTCGTAGACATTACAGCGGATATCGAAGAAGCAATCCGATCAGAAGGGGTCGATGATGGCGTTTGCATGCTTTTTGTTCCCCATACCACGGCCGCTATTACCATCAATGAGAGTGCTGACCCCAGCGTCAAATCGGACATTCTGATGATTTTGAACAAGATCGTTCCCCGGAAGGAAGCATATGGCCACATAGAGGGCAATTCGCCGGCCCACATCAAGTCGAGCATTATCGGCCCCTCACAAATCATTGCGGTAGAGGGCGGTCGATTGAAGTTAGGGACGTGGCAAGGCGTGTTCTTCTGTGAGTTTGATGGCCCTCGCAGCAGAAAGGTCCACATTCGAATTCTATGACCATTAACCGTGAACCCCTGAACCATTGAACCCGTGAACGGTTACAGATAACCTTATCTGTCATTGCGAGCTAAGCGAAGCAATCTCGATCGCCATCGAACTGACCGAGAATTGCTGGAAAAGCAAAGATTTGCTTGACATAAAAAACCATGACGTAATAATATAAAATTTAGGGGCTTCGCCCCAATTGGAATACTGGGTAATAGCTACTGGATTCCCGCTTTCGCGGGAATGACGATTGCGTGTAAGTGCCTGTCATTCCCGCGAAAGCGGGAATCCAGTGAATTGTCGCAAAATATGATTTACTCCAACTTATTGAGAACTTACAATTTCGAGACGCTAAAATAGCTTTATTGTTTTTCCAGCTTCACACCTTCGGGTGAGGCAAGGTATTGGTTTGGGATAGGTGTTTTGCAGAGTTGAGAAAAATGCCGGCAAGGTCTACAGACCTTGTTGGCTTTTTTTCTGTCAGATCCATATCCCAGCAAAATAACAGGAAAGGAGGGATATGGTCATGGCAGAAGGCGTTGTGAAGTGGTTTAACGAGAAAAAGGGCTATGGTTTCATTAGCACGGACGAAGGCCAGGACGTCTTTGTCCACTTTAGCTCAATTCTCGGCACTGGCTTCAAGACTCTATACGAAGGCCAGCGAGTTCGATTTGAAGTCGAGCAGGGACAAAAGGGCCCCCAGGCAGT
The DNA here is from genome assembly GCA_023129535.1 of Desulfobacterales bacterium. Classification (GTDB taxonomy): domain Bacteria; phylum Desulfobacterota; class Desulfobacteria; order Desulfobacterales. The sequence continues at coordinate 7,424 of JAGMBW010000163.1, read as the reverse complement.
AAACGTTGAAACCGTATGAAATACAAGGTTGACAAGCTGTTGCACAGAAACCCTTCCCACGGCGGCCCTTGGCCTTGAAGGTTGCGGCCACTAACGGAGCACTCGGGTCTGCAATGTGGTGACGCGGGCAACAGTCTGACCATTTCAAACCTCACTCAAGAACCCTGTCTCGTTAAGGACGGGGTTTCTTGATTTTCGTATTATGACTGAGAGGGAAGAGAAACCTCGCACCCACTGTATTCGCTGCGGAACGTGCTGCATCAAAGGGGGCCCCACCCTGCATGAAGAGGACGTTAGCCTGTTTGCGAAGGGAATCCTGCAAAAGGGCCATGTTTATACCTTAAGAAATGGCGAAGTCGTCCGCAATATTGATGACGCCTTGATGGTCCTTGAAAAGGAAATAATCAAGATCAAGGGGCAGGGTGAATCCTGGTCATGCATGTTTTACGATGAGGACCAGCGGGCATGCAAGATTTACAAGTACAGACCCGTTGAGTGCCGGGCCTTGAAATGCTGGGACCTGCGGGACTTTAGAGAAGTCATGGGCAGGCCGTGTCTTCAAAGAAGGGATCTTATCGAGCCAGATGATGGCATTCTCAAGATCATAGGCAACCATGAACAAAGGTGTGCATATGAGACTTTAAGATCGGCCGTGCGGGGGTTGCAGGGACCGGATTCTGACAAGGCAGTGGAAAAGATTCTTGACCTTCTGCAGTACGACCAGTACATGAGGCCCTTTTTAACCCAAAAGCTCAAAGTCAACCCGAACGCTATGGATTTCTTCTTCGGCAGGCCTCTTACCACCACGATCCGCATATTTGGACTTTGCGTCAAGCAACAAGGCGATACGTTCCTTCTGGCGCCAATGGAACAATCCCAAACATCCCATGAAGACAGCCTTTCTTTATACCGAACGATACTTTGCATATGACTATGGGGCGAGTCATCCCCTCAAGATTGAACGGTTGCGCCTCACCTATGAGCTCTGTAGGGCCTACGACCTTTTTAGCCTTCCTGATACAGACCTGATTGAAACGAGACCTGCATCCGAATCGGAGATCCTTCGCTTTCACACACCCGAATATGTTGACGTCTTGAAAAGGGCCGCTTCCGGCCAGATCTCCAGCGATTTCTCATTCGGCCTCGGGCCAGGAGACAACCCGGTCTTTCCAGGATTGTGGGAGTGGTCCCAGCTTCATGCCGGCGCATCCCTTCAGTGTTCCGAACTGGTTTCAGACGGCAAGGCCCTCATTGCCTTCAACATCGCGGGCGGCCTCCACCATGCTGGCGCGAGACACGCCTCTGGCTTTTGCTATATCAACGATCCGGTTCTGGCCATCTACCACTTTGCAGACATAGGAAAACGGGTCCTGTATCTGGACATAGATGCCCACCACGGCGACGGGGTCCAATGGGCATTCTATGAAGATCCCAGGGTGTTGACGGTCTCGTTTCATCAAGATGGGCGCACCCTGTTTCCTGGCACCGGTGGGCTCAGCGAGATGGGTCGTGGAGAGGGTTTGGGTTATGCCGTGAACATACCCATGCTCCCTGCTACAGACGATTACGTATTCTGGGAAGGTTTCAAGTCGGTCGTCCCAGTACTCATGGAACTGTTCAACCCGGATGTGATCGTGTCTCAGCTTGGAGTGGACACATTCCTGGATGATCCGCTAACCGCGCTGGAACTCACCACCAATGGATTCTGCAAGGCCATCGCCTACCTGACCGAGCAAGGACGCCCCTGGGTTGCTCTGGGTGGCGGCGGCTATAACCCGTCCAATGTGGCCCGTGCATGGACATTAGCGTGGGCCATCATGAACGGCCTGGAATTGCCTGATGATCTTCCCCAGTCTATGGTCAAATCTCTGTCTCCTCGGGGCCAGGCCCAAAAACTTCGAGACCCTGCACACCAAAGCCCGTGGCAGGACAAATGCCGCCGCCGCATGCAAGAATGCCTGGATTACTTAGAGACAAACGTGTTTCCAAAAATCAAAACCGTTTAACCACTCTACGAATGTTGAAGCTTAAGCTCGCCAAGACGGCAGGTTTCTGCCTGGGAGTCCGCAGGGCTGTCGAGATTGTCCTGGATGCTGCCAACAGGCAACAGGGCCCTCTTTATACCTATGGCCCGCTCATCCACAATCCGCAGGTGCTGAAGATTCTGGCAGAAAAAGGCGTAACTGTTCTGCATGATATCTCTGGCGTCAAACCTGGAACTGTTGTCATAAGAGCCCACGGGGTGCCCTTCCAGACGAAGAAAACCCTTGTTGATGCAGGATTTACCATAATCGACGCGACCTGTCCCAGGGTCATCAAGGTCCAGGCCATCATCAGCAAGTATGCGAAGCAGGGTTATGCCGCCATCATCGTGGGCGACAGGGAACACCCTGAGGTGGTGGGCCTCCTTGGATATGCCGAAGGGATGGGCTACGTCATCAGCCACCTGGACGATCTTGACAAACTTCCCCCTCTCGAACGCGCCATTGTAGTGGCCCAGACAACCCAGGACGGTCGCCTCTTCGATCGTATTGCCCGTACCATCGCTGCACGCTTTCCTCACTTCAAGGTTTTTAACACCATCTGTGATTCAACTCTTAACCGCCAGGCTGAAGTCAGGGAAATGGCCAGGAGTGTGGATGCGGTGGTGGTGGTAGGTGGCCGCCACAGTGGCAACACCCAGCGATTGGCGCGGGTGGTTGAGCAAGAAGGGGTTCTGGCCTTCCATGTCGAGAGTGAGACAGAACTCGACTGTGAGGCCATTGAACCATTGGATTCGGTGGGGATCACGGCCGGGGCTTCTACGCCCAACTGGGTCATCAAGAAGGTCTGCAGGACCCTCGAGACCCTTCCCTGTCAAGCAGGGGGGCGATGGCGCCCCACGGTTTTCAGGCTACAGCGCTGGTTGCTATTGAGCAATCTCTATCTTGCAGTGGGCGCTGGGTGTCTAAGTTATGCGTGTGCGTTGCTGTCGGGAATCAAGCCGGGCTTTGCATCGGCCGTGATGGCTATGTGCTATGTCCTTTCCATGCACATATTAAACAATTTCATCGGAAGGGAGGCAGTCCGTTACAACGATCCAGACCGGGCCGCCTTTTATGACTCCAATCGTTGGGTCCTCTTAACCATAGCTACCATTTCGGGTGCGGTCGGTCTCTTGATGGCATTTGCTCTGGGGCCTGTCCCGTTTCTTATACTTTGTGTCATCAGTCTCATGGGCTTATTTTACAAGGCCAGGATTGTTCCCGGAGAATTCAAGATAGGGAAAAAGATCCAGCGAATTAGTGACGTGCCAGGCTCAAAGACCGTGCTAATCGCCCTCGCATGGGGCACTGTGACCGTGGTCGTTCCTCACTTTTCAGTCTCTTTGCAAATTACTACAACGATGGTCTTCGTTTCCTTATTGGCATCGGTCATGGCATTTGTCCGAACCGCTTTCTTTGATATCCTCGACGTGCAGGGGGATCGGATTGTGGGGCAGGAAAGCCTGGCTATCATATTGGGTGAAAGGAAAACCGTTCGTATACTAAAACAACTTCTGGTCATCTTTCTGGCGGTGCTCGTTTTTGCACCCATGATGCATCTCACCACCACCCTGGCCTACGGCATTATCCTTTCGCTGTTCTATATGGCTGCCCTGCTTGTGGCCTTTGAGCGACACTCCGTCGTCCCTGGTCTAAGATTTGAGTTCTCAGTAGAAACTGTTTTTGTCTTCACAGCAATCGTATCCTGCGTGTGGCAGCTTTTTACGTGAGCCATCGAACCTCTCCCCATCACTCCAGCGCTCCATTGCTCCAATACTCCATGTAAGCAACGCGAATCGGTTGCCGCCCGCATGTTATTCGACGCCGTTTCCCCTAAGAGACTTCACATATTCTTCCCACTCAACCGGCAGCATGTATTTTTTCTTGTTGTTGCATTCCTTGCATGCAGGCACGACATTCCCTTTGGAGGACTTGCCGCCTCTTGCCAGCGGCACGATGTGATCCATCGTGAGGTCTTTAGGGGGAAAAGATCTGCCACAATAATGGCATCGGCCACGGGCCAGCTTGCGCTTCCACCATTGCGCCCCTCTCAACTCTCTGGCTTTTTGCCGCTCACGGGCCAGAGAGATGTCGTCTATTTCAGTCGTGAAATGATTCAAAATTCTTGTTAGCTCCAGCACTCGAATTGGCTTCCGGCTCGTAGAGCCTACAGCTCGGAGAGGGCGAAGCCTAAATCCACCCTAACGAAGCCCCGCTGCCATTTCAAGCAAAAAGGGAGTGACCGCCGTTCACCGTTTGGCTTGCAAATGCCCTGAACGTGGTCTATATTCGCAAAGAGCCATATGAAATCCCCGCACGTAGAAACCAAGAGCGTATCGTTTACTGAGTTTGACCTTCCTCAAGAGGTCTTAAAGGGGATAGATTCTGCAGGCTTCACGCACTGCACACGGATTCAGGCCCTTGCCCTCCCTATTACATTGAAAGGAGACGATATTGCTGCCCGGGCCCAGACCGGCACGGGCAAGACCGCAACCTTTCTGATTACAATCTTCGATCGCTTCATCAGAAACGCCGGGCCAAAAGATGCAGGGCCCCGGGCCCTCATCATTGCACCCACCCGAGAGCTTACCGTTCAAATCTGCGAAGAGGCCAGGCTTCTGGGAAGTCATACCGATTTTAAGGTGCTACCAGTCTTTGGCGGTATTGACTATATAAAACAGGAAAAGGCCCTTCGCAAAGGGACAGACATCGTGGTTGCAACGCCGGGTCGCCTCATTGACTACATGAAGCAAAAGGTCTTCAGCCCCAAAAATGTGCGCATATTGGTTATCGATGAAGCAGACCGGCTATTTGACATGGGCTTCATAAAAGACCTTCGCTACATCCTCAGACGATTGCCTCGTTATAGCAGGCGGCAATCGATGCTCTTTTCCGCCACCCTTTCCTATGCGGTTATGGAGTTGGCCTATGAGTATATGAACAACCCACAAAGCGTATCTGCAGACCCTGAAAAGGTTACGGTGGACGAGATCGAGCAGGTTCTGTACCATGTGGGCAACAACGTGAAGCCAAACCTTTTACTCGGTCTTTTAAAACGCCAGCCCTGGAACCGCCTCCTCATTTTTGCCAATACACGAACCGGTGTTGAGATGCTTGCCCGCAAGCTGAGAGACAACGGCTATGGGGCCGTTGGGATCACCGGCACCGTTGAGCAGAAGAAGCGATTGAAAATTATGCAGCAGTTCAAGGCAGGAGAGGTAAAGATCCTTGTGGCCACTGATGTGGCCTCCAGGGGTATTCACGTGGAAGACATTGACCTTGTCATCAATTACGACATCCCCCAGGACCCCGAGGATTACGTGCACCGCATCGGACGCACCGGTCGCCTGGGCAAAAGCGGCAAGGCCATCATGCTTGCCTGTGAAACCTACGTGTACTATCTGGAGGCTGTAGAGAAGTTTATCGGAGAAAAGATAAAGGTAGAATGGGCTGAGGAGGATTGGTACGAGAAAGACCGATCCAGGCTGTATCGGCCAAGGCGCGGAAAGGCGCCATCACGTCGCATCCCGCCAGTCTCTCGCACCAGGAGTAGACAAAAAACTGCAAAACAAAAACCAACAGGCCCCAGAGGTTCAAAGGTTTAAGCCAAGCGTGCTGAGCCAGGCCCTGACCGCTCTGTCCACTATCTCATAATACTCTAAAGATCCTCCCAGGCCTCGTCTGCCAAAAAAATAGTTGATCTCAAGGAAAAAGGGCCTGGCCGGCCTTTCATTCTGTGGAAAAAGAAGATCAAAACCTGCAAGATTAATCCCGGTCTTCGAGCAAAAATCACACACTGCCGCCCTGCCTGCCTGCTGTAGATCTGGATCCGCCTTATGATCGATGAAAGCTCCGGCCTTCAGATTGGTCAGAAACTGTGACGGATCTTGCTGTATGCGCCAGTAGCTAAGAAATTCGTCTCCGATCACCACAACGCGCAGGCTCCGACCACGGCAAGGCACATATTCCTGAAGCAAGAAGCCCTTTGGTCCGCTTTTTTCTGCCGCTGCCGCCTTGTTTAAGGCCTGATCCAGGGCCTCGGGCGTCCTGAGCAAAAAGACCCCTTCACCTTCACCGCCCCAGTCGGACTTGAAAACGCAGGGAAAACTTAGGGGAGACTTGAGCGCGTTTTTCCCAAAATGATCGTCATAGGAAAAAACGGTTTCAAAGGGATAGGTCCGGGGAAACCGGACACCCACCTTTTGAAACAGGCGGGCCTGGCCCAGTTTGCCCGGAAAGTCAAAGCGGGCATCATAGTTGGGAAATACATGAGCGCAATGCTTGCGGCACATCCTGTAAAGGGCTTCGCTCGGCCCCTGAGGAAGGATAACAGCCCGTGCCTGGCAAATGGCGGCCCGGTCCTCATCATCTGGCAGACGGCCTGCGCACAGGATGTTTTTGTGGGCCACAATATTCGGATGAAACGAGAGGATCATCTCAGTAGCCGAATCTCCTGATGGTCCTGACATCCCGGGTCCACTTCTTCTCAACCCGAACCCACAGTTTCAAAAAGACCTTGCACCCCACCATGCGCTCGATGTCCATTCTGGCCTGCTCGCCGATTCGTTTGAGCATGGCCCCCTGTTTGCCAATAATGATTGGTTTCTGAGATTCTCGTTCCACGTGGATTGTGGCCTGGATGTCGATAAGGTTTTTTCCGGGACGCTCTTTGAAGGACTCCACCATAACTGCCACACCATAGGGAATCTCCTGGCCGGTCAGGCGGAATACCTTTTCCCTGATCATCTCTGCTGCGATAAAACGTTCCGGCAGCTCCGTGACCATCTCTTCCGGATAATACCTCGGCCCTTCAGGAAGCACGGCAACCATCTCGGCCACCAATTCATTCATCTGGATACCTTGAAGGGCCGAGATCGGAACGATGGCCTGAAAGGGATACGCATCATGCCACTGTTCCATGAGGGGAAGGAGTTTTGGCTTGTTTACGAGGTCAACCTTGTTAATGGCAAGGATGACCGGCAGGTTTCTCTTTTTTAAAGCCTCAAGGATCATTTGATCAGAAGGATTATCCGCAAACATCGCATCTGTCACGAACACGACCACATCCACGTCTCCGAGGACCTTCAGCGCTACCTCCACCATGCGCACATTCAAAGGCCCCTTGGCCCGGTGAATACCCGGGGTATCCAGAAAAACCATCTGGGCTCCGGGCAGATGGGCCACACCCAGGATGCGGTGGCGGGTGGTCTGGGGTTTTTCAGAGGTGATGGCAATCTTTTGTCCGAGCAGCCGGTTCAACAGGGTCGATTTGCCCACATTGGGCGCACCAATAATGGCAACAAATCCGGATTTGAATGGAGCCTTTTTTTTCATCAAGCCACTGTTTCCCGTGTCTTATACCTAAAGTGATCGGTTCAGGGTTCAGGCCCGCCCTGGCGC
>JAGMBW010000162.1 GCA_023129535.1 Desulfobacterales bacterium | reverse complement strand
GTCATTGCGAGCAGAGCGAAGCAATCCCTGGCCCAGACCTGGATCATAGGCTTGGCAGATTAATTCAAGCACGTCGCGCCAGGGCGGGCTCCAGGCCATGAGATTGCCACGTCGCTTCGCTCCTCGCAATGACAGCAAACGCCATTGTCAAGGAATTACCCGAACTTTTTGAGAAGTTACGGATTTCGAATTTAACATGCTAATTTTCAAAGAGTTTTCCGGGTGCAATAGAATTCCCTGCCACAAAAGACACCAATTCTATTATTAAGGAGATTAAACCAGGATGAGCCCTTCGTTTGATGAGTTTGCCGCTAAGTTGCAGGAGGAAATCAATCAGGACATCATTCAAACCTATGGAGAAAAGGTATATGAACGTTGGCGCAATCCAAGATTCGCGGGATGTATGGAAAGTCCCACAGGATACGGTCGTGTGACCGGAAGCTGCGGTGACACCATGGAAATTTTTCTGCGCCTTGAGAACGGTATTGTGTCAGACGCTTCCTTTACCACAGACGGCTGTGGCTGCAGCGCCGTATGCGCTTCAGTCGCCTGTGAATTGGCTATTGCAAAGGAGCCCGAAGGAGTTGCAGATGTCACCGGTGAAATGATTGTCCAGGTCCTCGGACGCCTTCCTGAAAACGATGTCCATTGTGCCTATTTGGCTGCCGAGACACTGCAGGCAGCCCTGAGTGAGTGTATGGCGACACTCTGACACCACCCTCCCAAAACAAGCGTCTCCCAAGAAAGTTCATCAGGTCGGGACGTCCTCCGAATCGCTTGCGTTCTCCTTAACCAGCATCTTCGCCACTTCGATGTCGTAAGCCCGGTTCGGCAGGAACTTGTCACCCTTGTACATGGCCGCGGCTTGTTTAATCGCGCCGTAGGGCACCCAGCCGTGTTTCTCCCAGAGATCAGGGTCATCGGCACTCCATAGTCTGAACCAGATGATGCCCTCAGCTTCACGCACATACATGTGGACACGTCTGTTTTGGGGAAAAGGATAATAATACAAGCCGTGTTCGTCTTTCATGGATCTCACTCCCTCAGAATGTCGCAACCCTCTTTTTTTCAATAAAAATTAGCGAAGCTCCGCCTCAAACCGACCAGGTTGATGGAGTGAATATCCCATTGCTTGAGGCGAAGCGATACTCGATACTGGATAAAGAAAAAAATCGCTCCTTGCTTTATCCAGCATCCAGAGACCAGCATCCAGCATCTTGTGATATTTTGCACCAAACTGTAAATTCAAAAACTTGACATAAATATGAAGATCTTGAGCTATTTAGACGTCTAGTCTTCCAGGACAAAAATAATCTCCATTCTCACACGGTATTCTGCCATCTTGTTATCAGCTACCTTAACGCGCTGTTCAAGGGTGCGTATACCTGTAATTCCCCGAAGGGTTTTACAGATATTTTTGTTTCATATTCAAAATACGTCGAACCGACGTAGTTGCCTTTCTCCCTGCATCCTCTGATCCTTGCACAGCCTTTAACAGGGCCCCATAGGCATTCTCCATTTTCAAGCGATCATGACATATCAATGCGACATCAATTTCAGCGCCTGAAATTCTCTGGACCGTGGCTTCGATATGAAAGTGTTTGTCAATGGCCCCCATATCAAGGTCGTCAGTCATGCTGATTCCCTTAAAGCCCATGGTCTCCCGCAACAGATCCTTCGCAATGATGGAGGAGAGACTCGCCGGCCATTGCCGGTCAAGATCTCGATAGACCACGTGCGACAGCATCACAGCCTCCACACCGCTTCCGATGGCAGAGCGGAAAGGAACCAGGTCAGTCAGATCAAGTACCTCGCGCTCCACGTCAAGGCAAGGAAGATCAACATGAGAATCGCCTGTTGTCCGACCTATACCGGGGAAATGCTTGGCAGTAGCTGGAACCCCGTTGTTCTGAAGTGTTTGAATAACTGTCTTGCCAAGGTATGCCACCAGTTCTGGCTCCTCCCCAAAGACCCGATCTGCCACAACGGAATTCAGCCCCTCGGGTGCCACGTCTAATACTGGCGCAAGATTCATGTTAATCCCCACCCCTTTCAGTTCCCGTGCCGTTATCATACCGAACTCCCTGGCAGCTCTTGCTGATCTGGCTGCCCCTATGGCGCGGTTTCCCGGAAAAACCGTAAAAGGTGGTCCCAGCCGAGCCACCGGCCCACCTTCCTGATCAATGGCAATCATAAGTGGGGGGTTGCCACTTTCCAGCGCATAGGCCTGTGCCGCCCCGCAAAGCTCGGCCACCTGGGAGGGATTGGACACATTGCGCTTGAAGAGGATAAGCCCTCCTATGTGCATCTCCCTGATCATGAATCGCAAGTCATCGTCCAAGACCTTGCCGCTGAAACCAACCATCAGGCGCTGGCCAGCCAACTGCGCATCAGTTAAAAAATCGACTTCGTACACGATGTGTTACGGGATCATCGCACGACAACACACTGAACGTGATCTTTGAGTTTTTCCTTCAGGGCCTCGAAATCCTCGTCAGAGTACGTGGCTTCACCTGAGAATCTTGTGTGCAGGGATTTTGAAGGAATAAATTTCTGTAAGACATACAATCGTGCATCTTTTATTAGGCTTGCGATCTTTTGCAAATCTCTCTTATTCAAAAGTGATTTAACGACCGTCGTACGAAATTCATATCCCACACCTGAATCCATGATCATTTCGATGCTTTTTTGAATCTTATCGGGCTCAACGTTGGATCTGGCAATTGTACGATATTTCCCAAGAGGGGCTTTCACATCCATTGCAATATAATCCAGAAGTTTCCGGTTGATGAGTTTTTCCAGCACTTCAGGGTGTGATCCGTTTGTATCTATCTTGATCAAGTAGCTTATATCTTTAATCCGTTCAATAAACCGGACCAGGTCTGGCTGTATTGTGGGCTCACCACCTGTAATGCTCACCGCATCAAGTTTTCCCTTGCGCCTCTTTAAAAAGGAAAAGATGTCTTCCTCCGCAAGACATTCGTGGAATAGGTCGGGATCCACGAGTTCCGGATTATGACAATAGGGGCATCTAAAATTACACCCCTGAGTAAATAGAATAGCGCAGATCTTTTCCGGATAATCTATCAAAGAGACTCTCTGCCAGCCACCAATATTCATATTCTAAAAATGAAACACCTCTCTTGTTCTGAATTCTTCCTGCTTCCCTTTGTTCCATTGCTTCACAGGACGTAGATAACCCACAACCCGTGAATATATTTCACACGGTTCTTGACACTCGGGACACGTTTCCTGCTCTCCGGCCAAATACCCATGAGTCGGGCAAACGCTGAAAGTGGGACTGAAAGTAAAATAGGGCAAACGGTAATTTTCACAGACCTTGCGCACCAGCAGCTTAACGGTAGCAGAATTACCAATACGTTCACCGGCATAGGCATGAAATACAGTTCCCCCGGTGTATTTTGCCTGGAGATCTTCCTGCAGATCAAGGGCCTCGAAAATATCATCCGTAAAATTAACCGGCAGTTGTGTAGAGTTGGTATAAAATACAGGAGCGTTTTCTTTCTTGTGTTCATGCTTATTTGCAGATATGATGTCAGGATATTTTTCATGATCAATTTTCGCCAGCCGGTACGATGTCCCTTCGGCCGGCGTTGCTTCAAGATTATAATTGTTTCCTGTTTCTTTCTGAAATTCGATCAGTTCGGCTCTCATAAAATCGAGGACCCTTTTGGTAAATTCCTGACCTTCCTTATCGCCGATATCCTTACCAAGTAAATTCAAACAGGCCTCGTTCATCCCCACCAGACCGATCGTGGAAAAGTGATTCTTCCAGTACTCGTTAAAACGTTGCTTTACCCCTCTTAGGTAATATCTCGTGTAAGGATAAAGGCTCCCGTCGGTGAACTTTTCGAGAACCTTCCTTTTCATTTCCAGACTTTCTTTGGCAAGGATCATCACCTTTCCCAGTCGCACGATGAATTCGTCTTCTGTTTCGCTCAAATAGCCAACTCTGGGCATATTGATGGTCACGACGCCAATAGAACCCGTCAGGGGATTGGAGCCGAAAAGTCCACCGCCCCTTACCTCTAATTGCCTGTTATCAATGCGCAACCTGCAGCACATGCTCCTTGCATCTTCCGGGTTCATATCGGAATTTATAAAATTGGAAAAATAGGGCACGCCGTACTTGGCAGTCATTTTCCATAGAGAATTCAGATTTGGATTCTCCCAGTCAAATTCTTTAGTTATGTTATAAGTGGGAATGGGAAAGGTAAATACCCTTCCTTTGGCATCCCCGGCTGCCATCACCTCTAGAAAAGCCTTATTGAGGAGGTCCATCTCCTTCTGAAAATCTTGATACGTTTCTTTTTGCACCTTTCCGCCGACGATAACACTTTGATTGGCGTAATATTCCGGAACAGTTACATCAAGAGTAACATTGGTAAAAGGAGTCTGGAAACCGACCCTTGTTGGTACATTGATATTGAAGATAAACTCCTGAAGGGCCTGCTTGACCTCTCTGCTATTCAAATTGTCATATCTGATAAATGGGGCCAGAAGGGTATCAAAATTTGAAAACGCCTGTGCCCCTGCCGCCTCCCCTTGAAGGGTATAGAAAAAGTTTACCACCTGTCCCAGTGCACTGCGGAGGTGTTTAGCCGGTTTCGTTTCTACCTTTCCTGATACGCCTTTAAATCCTTCCATCAAAAGGTCAAAGAGATCCCAGCCTACACAGTAGACAGAGAGAATACTCAAATCGTGAACGTGAAAGTCTCCCCCCAGGTGCGCGTTTTTGATTTCCGGTGGATAGATTTCATTTAACCAGTAGACCTTACTCACCTCAGAGGAAATGTAATTGTTCAGTCCCTGCAAAGAATAAGCCATGTTACTGTTCTCATTGATCTTCCAGTCGATTTTTTTCAGATACTGATCAACCAAATCGACCTCCATCTTGTTGGTAATTTCTCTCAACCGGGCGTGCTGATCACGATAAATGATATATGCCTTGGCTGTCCTGCGATATGGAGAAGATAGAAGGACCTCTTCAACGATGTCCTGCACGTCCTCTACACCCATGATTTTGTCGCCAAAAAGCTTCTCTGCCAGGTTAACGACTCTAATGGTCAATCTTCTGGCCGTCTTGACGTCGAATTGACCTGTTGCCGTTCCTGCCTTTTCAATGGCATTGGTGATTTTGTCGGCATTGAATTTTACATACCGGCCATCCCTTTTTCTTATCTTACTGTGCATGTCCCTTCCCCCGTTTGAAAATGTAAATTTTCCTATCCTCTAAATATCTTAGGGCAATATTCCCCCCTCACCCTGTCCTCTCCCCCGCGGGGGAGAGGGTTTGGGTGAGGGGGGACTGTCCCGCGACTCAGCCTTTTGACAAGTTGGCAATTTTCCACAACATATTGTAATGAATTTTCTTTTTAATACTATATATTGTCATATTGCAAGGAAAAAATTCAAAACTTTTGTTGCTTGCGGTAATCTGCAAATATTTTGTATGGTTAAGTAAAAGTGGAGGATAGGGCGATTATGATACCCGTTGCCACTGGTACAACTCATAGTACAGCCCATGCCTGGCTATGAGTTCGTCGTGGGAGCCAACTTCTCTGATACGGCCCCTGTGGAGAACGATGATACGGTCGGCATGGCGTATGGTGGAGAGCCGGTGGGCCACTACAATGGCCGTGCGGTTTCGCATCACTCTTACGGTTGCCTCCTGGATTAACCGTTCTGTCTCTGTATCCACGCTTGAAGTCGCTTCATCCAGGATTAGGATCTCAGGATCGCGGGCAAGGCCCCGGGCAAAGGCCACCAGCTGACGCTCACCGCTTGACAGGTTGCGGCCCCCTTCTGTCAGTACGGTATCGAGCCCATGAGGAAGGCCTTGAATCAACCGATCAAGATTACACGCTGCAACAATCTGTTGCAGGCGTTCAGGTGGGATCTGCTGGTTTCCTTCCGTAATGTTATTTCGTATGGTGTCTGCAAACAGAAACACATCCTGGGTAATCAAGGCCATGTGGGCACGCAGCAAGGCTTTGGGAACCTGGCGAATGTCAGTTCCACCCAAGCGGATGCTTCCTTTGGTAGGATCATAAAACCGTTCAAGAAGGTGGAGCAGACTCGATTTCCCCGCCCCGGTTGGCCCCACAATGGCCACATTCTCACCCTGGCGAACCGTAAATGAGATATTTTTCAAAACCCACTCTTTTCCCACATAGGAAAACCAGACTTTGTCAAAGCAAACGGTGGCCCATTTGTCCCCTCGTAATCGTCCGCCATCTGAGGCGCGGAAAACCTCTTGCTCTCTTACGTCCGGTGTCCTACTGGGAATCTTGGGCTCGGGAATTCGCTCCTGGCTGTCAAAAAGCAGAAAAATCCGTTCAGAGGAGGCCATGGCTGACTGCATGATATTGTATTTTTCCGCGATATCGCGGACGGGCCGGAAAAACATCCTCATGTAGGAAATGAAGGCCACCAGCCCCCCCAGGCTGAGGCTCTCGGAAAGAACGTGCAGTCCGCCATACCATATGACCAGGGCTGTAGTTATCGAACCCAACAGCTCGATGACCGGCATGAATACAGCAAATATGTTGATCTGGCGCATGCCCGCCAGGTAGTTTTCGTGGTTGAGTTTGCGGAAGCGTTCGTAATTTCTTGCCTCCTGTAGGAATAACTGGATGATACGAATGCCAGAAATGGTTTCCTGAAGCGTTGCGTTGATCTGAGCGATCTTAACGCGAAGTTCACGAAAGGCATCGCGCGCCAGGCGGCTGAAGTGCGCTGTGGCTAAGAAGATGACCGGAAGCATCAAGAAACAAATGAGCGCAAGTCGCCAGTTCATGACCAGAAGTACCACCGTAATGCCAAGCAGGAGAAAGATGTCCTTGAAAACCACTGTGATAATAGAAGTAAAAAATTCGTGAAGATTCTGAACGTCACTGGTTACGCGAGTGACCAGGCGCCCCACTGGATTTCTGGTAAAGAACGCCACGGAAAGATCCTGGATGTGTTTGAAAAGTTTTAGTCTAAGATCGTGGATGATCGATTGTGCGCCGTATTCCATAATGATCACATGACCAAAACTGAAAACAAAATGGCAAATGACAACAGCAACGAAAACAAGGGCAATGCAGGCCACGCCCACATAATCTCCCGCCCGGAGATCCTCGAGATCAGCCTTGTCCAGTTTAGAAAGATCTTCGTAGAGAATCCTTGCGTAAGGCTGCTGAACCTCAAAGAGGGAGGGATACCGGCTGACCACCCTTTCAACCCTTGGCTTACGTAGGTCGCTCTCATAAAACCTCCGTTGCTCCGAAACCCCGGGCTTGTCATTCTGAATGTCCTGCACAATATAGCGGTCAATGGCTATCTTGGTTAGATAAGGGAGCGCCAGGTCAAAAACCGTAATGGCTGTGACGAGCCCGATGGAAAGCAAAAACAAGAACTTATATGGGCGAACGTAAGTAAAGAGTCTCCTGAGCAATCTCACGTCGTACGGCTTGCCCAACTGATCCTCTTCAAAATATCCGTAGTCAACTCGCATGAGTTTTCTTATTCAACTCCTCTTCAATCTCCTGCCAGCGATACATCCTGCTGTAAAATCCCTCCTGGGCCAAGAGTTCTTCATGGGTGCCGGCCTCGGTGATACGTCCTGCTTCCAGCACGATGATCAAGTCAGCGTGTCGCACATGGCTGAGTCTGTGAGAGACCATCACCACGGTCCGTTCGGGGCGAAGATCTCGTATGTTGGACTGGATGATCGCAGCGGTCTCTGTATCTACCTGGCTCAGGGCATCATCCAGAATCAGGATGGGTGCTGAGATAAGAAGGGCTCGTGCCAGAGCAAGCCGCTGTTTTTGACCCCCAGAGAGAATGACCCCCTTCTCTCCGATAAGTGTATCGAATTGATCAGGGAATCCCATGATGGTCTCATATAGATGGGCCGCACGAGCAGCCCGAATCATATCTTCATCAGAGGCATTGTCCCTGGCAAAACAGAGGTTTTCTCGGACGCTGCCGGAAAACAAGAAGGCGTCCTGCGTAACGACTGCCATGTGCGATCTCAGGGTTTCGAGTGGGACCCGGCGGATGTCCACCCCATCAATCAAAAGATTGCCTTCTGTGGCCTCAAACAGCCTTGGAATCAGATGGCAGAGGGTGGTTTTACCGCTTCCTGTGGTTCCAACCACACCGAGCGTCTGGCCTGATGTCACTGAAAATGAGATCTTTGAAAGGGCAGAAGGCTGATCCGGACCATATTTGAAACTCAGCTCATCAAATACAATGTCCCCCTTTAGAGGTTTCACCACACCTGGCCTCGTGGTACTGACAATCTGAGGCCTGGTTTCCAGGATCACATTGATCCTGTCCAGGGAAGCAGCTCCTCGCTGAATCAGGTTAATGACCCACCCCATAGCCATCATGGGCCAGGTGAGAAGGCCCAGGTAGCTTATAAAGGCCACAAAATCACCTGGTGTGATCGTAAGATGAATGGTTTGTCGGCCACCCAGATAGAGCGCAATGGCCACACTGACGTTGGAAAAGAACATCATCCCAGGAAAAAATACCCCCGTAACCCGAACCAACCGAAGATTTTTGCCGATGTAATCTTTGGAGATGTCAGAAAGTTTTTTGGCTTCCACCTCCTCACGATTGTAGGCCTTCACTATCCGGATACCGGCAAAACGTTCTCGGACCACCTCGGTCAAGTCAGCAAATGAGGCCTGGACTTCTTGATAAAGGCGGTGCAAGCGCCTGCTCAACACGCATGCCAGCACGACAATAATCGGCATGGGCAGGAGCGCAAACACGGTGAGGGTAATGTTGATGTAGAGCATGAAACCAACGGCAGAAAGGCCAAGCACGATGGCATCGGTGAGTGCTACCATCCCCATTCCTACGGCCATCCGCACATTCTGAATGTCATTGGTTGCCCGTGCCATGAGGTCACCGGTTCTCGTCTCGGCAAAGTAGGATGGAGACAGGCTCTGAATATGGAAAAAGAGGCGGTTTCGGATCCCCTCCTCCACCCGTCGCGAGGTTCCTATGAGACAGCGCCGCCAAACAAAGCGAAACAGCCCGATTAACAGGGCAATACCCACAATGTAGAGGGCATACCGAAGAAGCTTTGTACCCGTAACGCAATAGATTGCAAGGTCATCGACAGCCCACTTGATGATACGAGGGATAAAGAGTTGAAGGATATCAACCACAAACAGGGAAAAAAGGCCAAGAAGGATAACAGCTCTCTTTTCCAAAAAGTACGGTTTAACAAGGCGGTATGATTTCATCAATTGTGTTTGTTGGGTTTACACTGTTTGTTGTGTCTGTTGTGTTTGTTGTGTTTGTTGTGTTCGTTGTGTCTGTTGTGTTTACACTGTTTCTTTCACGAACTCAACAGACTCAATAAACCCAATAAACCCCTGAAGCCCAGCAATTCTCGGTCAAAATCAACATGAGATTGCTTCGTTGCTATCGCTCCTCGCAATGACATCGCGAAAATGGTTCTGTCATTGCGAGCGAAGCGACGCAATCTCAGGGCATTACAAATTCACAGAGAATTGCTGCCTGAACCGGTTCTGTTGACTTTTGTCGAACCTGTTAGTATAAAATATATTATGGAGATAGGAACTATCGTCGAATATATTGATCGAAAGCAGATTGTTTGCGCTGTCGTCTTGGGTAACAAGAATCAAAAGCTTCGTATGCTCACCGAGCACAACCGCGAGGTAGGCCATGCAGAAAAACGCCTTGCACATGTCAGCAGTGAGCGACTTGATCCCAGGATAGGTAGAGATGCCTTAATTAACCATCTCAAGAACAGAGTGGCAAGGAGAAGGCAACTGCAGAAGCAAATAGATGTTGAAGCACTCTGGGAGGTACTTCATTCGGAAGCCACATGGATTGACTCGCAGACCATGGCAGAATTCTCCTTTGATGGCGATATCTCCAATGACCATACGTCCGCGGTCATGCGGGCACTTTTTGAGGATCGCCTCTATTTCAAGTTTGACACCCATCGATTTTTCCCGAACAGTCCTGAACGGGTGGCCCAGGTTGCAGCCCAAGCAGCCCTTGAAGCCAGAAAGGCCCATACTATCGAGGATGGAAGCAGGTGGATAAAGGAGGTCCTGGAGACTCGGCATCCCTCAGTCCCACCTGAGAAGGAAGAGATCATTGAAATACTAAAGTCTTTCTATCTCTTCGGAAAAGACAGCCCCCACTATAGCATTGGTAAGGAGATCGTGTCACGCTCTGGTGTGGACCCAAAGGATGGTCCATTTCACGTCCTGGTCAAATTAGGGATTTGGAACCACGATGAAAACTTGAACCTCCATAGATTCGGAATATCCGATACCTTCCCTGCCGAGGTCATGGGGGCCGTAAAGCAGCTTGACTACGAGGAAACAAAGGTAAAGCCGGATGGAACACGACGAGACCTTACACATCTGTCAACCATCACTATTGACGGCCAGGGTACGCTCGATTTTGACGATGCCATCAGTATCAAGCCAGAAGGAGATGGATTTCGGCTTTGGATACACATAACCGATGTGTCACATTTCCTGGAAAAGGAAGGTGCAGTGGACGAAGAGGCCCTGGCCAGGGGCAGTTCCATCTATATGCCTGATAAGCGCATCCCCATGCTCCCCCGGCCTCTGGCAGAAGACCTCTGCAGTTTGAAGGATGGCCAAAATCGCCTGGCTATAAGTGTTGCGGCCTGTCTTGACCACTCGGCAAGGGTGCTGGAGTACGAAATCTTTCCGAGTATCATCCGGGTAAACCGACAGATGACCTATTATGGTGTCAACTTGGCAGTGGATCAAGATCCAGAGCTTGCAGCAATCTATGAAGTGGCCCAAAAATTTCGCCAGTTCCGCTTGAACGCCGGGGCCATTCAACTCAGCCTGCCCGAGATGCATGTCTGGATAAACAACAACGGAGAAATCTCGGTAAGTCAGATAAACCGGGAAAGCCCGGGTCGCTTCATGGTATCTGAATGTATGATCATGGCCAATTGGCTGGCAGCTCGATTCTTCCGAGACCATGGACAATCAACCATTTACAGGTCACAATTGGAACCACGTGGACGTCTCATTGACGAAAGCGGTGGGACACTTTATCAAAACTGGATGCAGCGGAGGCTTTTGAGCCGGGTCATCATAGGGCTTGAGCCCGAACCCCATGCAGGTCTTGGACTCGACGTCTATATCACCCTGACCTCTCCTTTACGGAAATATCTTGATCTGGCCACCCAACGCCAGATGAGGGGCCTCCTGAGTCTGGATGCCTTATATTCTGATGAGGACCTTAAATTCATTATCCAGGCTGTTGAGCAGCCCATGAGTTACATTACTGTGCTCCAGCGAGAACGCCTACGCTACTGGATTCTAAGGTACCTTGAACGGCATGTGAGGCAGAAAGAAGAGGCGCTGGTCCTTGAGAAACGCCGTCACAGGTACGTCGTACTCCTGACTAACTACATGATTGAATGCTCGCTCCCCTTAAACTGCGGGGCAGATCTCAAGCCGGAGGACACCATATTGGTCAAGATAGAACGCGTCAGCGCCAGGTCTGACACGATCGGGCTCTCACTGGCATAGAGAGCCCTACTTCTCCCTTGGCTCAAACTCCATGGTTTCATCATTAAGCAATCCAAGGTACTCGTCATCCTTGCCAAACAAAAACCACAACTGGCCTACGCTGAGGGCGGCCTCCCACGCCACATCTTCGTCCATTTCAATAAAAACATCTTCCGGTTGTATATTGGTGCTTTTGATCCCAACTTCTTTAAAAAACATCAAAAACTTGTCTTTGTCAGACATCGCTCCCTCCTTAGATATGCGATTTCGGATTTGCGGCTTACGCCTTGAAAACACTACGGATTTCGGATTTCAAAAAGCCCAATTCCTAAATTCCTTAATCCCTCAATCCCTTAATCTCTCGTCTATATTTACTCTGGTTACAATGCTCTCCGTTGTAACCCAACCGCTGGACGCTCCCTCCGGGGCGTAGCCTGCGTCCAATACGTGTAGCTACTTACTCGGCGCAGAGCGCCTACACGCGGCGCGAGCGCCTGCGTTGCGCGTCGGTATGCGTTCCCACGCAGAGCATGGGAACAAGAATATGAGAATCTAAAAGCAGGTCAAAACTTATTAGCTGGGCGTGATAGTAAACATCTATACAAAATCGACAAAATCAGGGGTAACACTTTCTCCGGCAAAAAGAAAGGAGGAAGTGTTATGCGTACAAAGCAGTTCAATCAGAAACAGAAGTTGGCCATCCTGGAAAGTGCCCACTTCTTGAGAAGATCTCTCAAGCAAGTTTGCTGACTATAGCTCACAACCACTGTCTGCCAGGGCCTTAGCCTCCATCTTGATGAATCCGTCTGGCACAAATGCTGCGGGGTAGATTTCGGCGCTTCTTGACATCGAGTTCGATACGCAGTTTATTCAAATACAGGCGTTTTTTGTCTTGACAATGGGGAGAGGTTCATACTATGCAAAATTGCTTGGTTTCTTCCCCTTAATCGGGCTGGAAGAATAGCTCAGGGTACAATTAGCCACTGGTGGCCCAACCATGGCGGCGCGGCTGCCATAGTTAGGGTGGCAATGCCATACCATTTGCCCTGCGAGCGGAAAATTTTTTGCACAGACTCTCACGCGCGGCGTTGCCAACCGATGGGATTTGCTGACCGTGATGGATTTCACACGGATGCTGTAACATTTTCTATTGACTTTTCCCCCAAACCTTGTTAGTAGGCACCTTTAACTCTTAAGTTTTCGTTCGATTTATCAGGTGGACATGTAACATCTCAATTAATGGGGGTAAGCCTCCTGGATTCCCGCCTACGCGGGAATGACGAATTAACGTAAGTTCCTGTCATTCCCGCGAAAGCGGGAATCCAGGAAATGTTCACAGAACATGATCTACTCTGACTTTTTGACAAGTTACGTGGACAGCAACAGGCAAACAGGGTTGGGCCTTTCGGCCTTAGAGAATTTTTTTTGTCGGAAATGGATGCGTAGGCCTTGGTTTCTGGCAAACATACACAAGTAGGAGGGGCAAAATGAAGAACTATAGGTCACACGGCTTGATTCTGTTGGCTATGGTGGTTGCCACATCTCTTTTGGTGTGCCAGGGGTTTGCTCGGGCCGCTGATTCTAACTTGCGGCCAGTTCAGCCAGCCGCGTGGGCTGACGAGATTGTGGTCATGGACTCCAGCACAAATTACGGGTACACCGGTGCTGTCACCCAGATGGAGCAGGTGTACATTAACTTTGCCTGGAAAAATTTTGGTGGTTCGGCTGCCGTGGCACACACGGCGCGACTTTACATCGATGGACAGGAGGTCACTTACACCCAGGTAGATGCTGGTCAGTTGGCGGCTGGTAACTGGATGAAATTAGATACAAGCTTCGAATATGCGTTTGAGACTTCAGGGAACCACACCCTTAGAGTTGAGATCGAGGCAGGAGGAACGGTCGCAGATGAAAGCAAATACACACGGACAGTTACTGTTCAATCGGACAGCAAAGCTCATTTGCGGCCCTATAAACCCACAGGCTGGTCGGACAAAATCGTGGTTTCCAGTGCCACGGGGGCTACCAGCGATTCCGACATCTATGTAAATGAGATATCATACGTCAATTTTGCGTGGATGAATATTGGTGATGCTGCTGCGGATGCGGGAATCTACACCGCGAATGTATATTTGGATGGCAACTTGATAATCGACGCGAATGCCTATCTTACAAACCCGAACACATATCGTGCAATAACAGATTGGTCATACATCTTTACCTCTTCAGGAAATCACACCCTTACCCTGGGTGTCCAGGCCGATGGCGATGCGCAAGAATATACATACACACGGACGATCAATGTTCGTGGCGATGTAGTCAATCTAAAGCCATATACCCCCCCAGGTTGGGATAGCCCTATAGTCGTTTCGAACCAATCAGGAACCACCACAGACTATACACCCACTGCCGGGCAGGCCGCCTATATTGACATTTCCTGGCAAAATACCAGTGAAACCGCGGCGGTCGCTCACACCGTAGTGCTTTATGCAGACGAAGCCGAGATTTACAGTCTGACGACCACCCTAGCAGGCGGCTACTACGATCAAGACATAGACACGCAATATATCTTTGCCTCTTCCGGATCGCAGACCCTTTCACTTGTGGTGGATGTAAACACCCAGGTGACTGAGTCTGACGAAACAGACAATACGTACACGAGAACTGTCTACGTTCAGGCTGCAGCAGCACCGACCATAATCAGTATATCTCCTGCGTTCGGACGTAATACGGCCGTGGTTCCGATCGAAATCACAGGCACGGGTTTTATCGAGGGAGCAAACAATACTGTCAGGTTTATAGAGTCAACTACCGGTGCAGGATTTGAGCTTTCGAGCGAGGCAACGAGCACTTCCATTACAATCGATGTTAATATGCCGAAAGGGGCCCCTCAAGGGACTTACAACCTGATGGTGATCAATGCAAACGGCACATCTGACTTAACGACGGATGATATTACTTATAAGGTCACGGTAGATGCATCTAAGCCCTTTCCCGACGTGACGGGTATCAGCCCGGGTATGGGGCCAAACACAATAGACATCCCCGTGACTATTACCGGTAAAAATTTCGAAGGAGCGATGAGCGTTGTGCTCGCGGCAGATGCCGGAACCATTGCACTGACCAAGGTTGTACCCGTGAGTTCTACTGAACTTACAGCTACTGTGCCCAGCGCCACTCCAGCCTATACAGCCGCGACTTACGATATCCGGGTAACAAACGGAATAGGCAACACTAATCCGATAAGCACAGCCAAATTTATACTGTATGCGCCGATAGATTTGACGACTGTCGCGGCCGGTG
The DNA here is from genome assembly GCA_023129535.1 of Desulfobacterales bacterium. Classification (GTDB taxonomy): domain Bacteria; phylum Desulfobacterota; class Desulfobacteria; order Desulfobacterales. The sequence goes on along the minus strand of JAGMBW010000162.1, from coordinate 31,899 downwards.
CCACCCTTACCGTGGGGGTGGACTTGTCGGGTACCCTTGGGACAATTCCCGTCCCATTCACCCTCAGTGGTGCTGCTTTTTCCACTGTGACAGAGAAAAACAGCGTTACGGCGAGTGTCGGCTTTGCGGCGGGTACTACAGTAAAATCTAATGGGGTCGCCTACACCGGAATTATCAACCCACCATGTCAGGTTGCTTCGGCCAAGGCGTTGGAAGATTATCCTAACCTTAAGAAGGGTGCAGTGGTATTTGAGATGGGCAACCCGCTGGATCCCGGCATGAAGTTATCACTTGGTAAGAACGCTTTCCTTAAACCTGTTATAACTGCCAATATAATACCGACGATCTACTATCTCGATCCAAACAAGAATAAAGCCGAAAAGGCCGGTGTTGCCGATAAGCTTGATTGGACCGTGAATAAGGATACTCTTAAGTCATGGCTTCTTGTCGGAGGAAACTATGACGTGACTCTCGTTCCGGGTGGGAAGACCTATACTCAGACTGCCGGAGCCACCCAGACTACCTATACGGTTGGTGTAGCGCTTAACCATTTGTCATCGTTTTCGGGCGGGAGCGTCTCTGTGCCTGCTGCTGCTCCTGTTGGTGACGGCGGCGGGGGGGGGTGCTTTATAGCCACAGCGGCTTATGGATCTCCTTTTGAGGCCTCTGTGGAAATACTGAGGGATTTCAGGGATGTGTACCTGATGCCGCATCAAATCGGCCAGACCTTTGTAAATGCATATTACAGATTCTCGCCGCCAATAGCTGATTTTATCTCAAAGCATGACACCCTCAAAGCAGCGGTGCGTGTGGGACTGGCGCCTGTCGTTGGGATGAGCTATGTCATGCTACATGCCGGGCTGGGATGGTCAATGGCCATGCTGCTTGGTCTTGCCATGTTCGTCCTGTTGACTGTTGTGTACTGGCGGTGCCGGGAGAAAGGATGCAGTATGTTTAAGTATTTGACTGTTCTGCTACTTTGTTTGACCCTGACTCTTTTTCTTGGCCAATCTGTTTGTCTGGCAGAGGGTGGCACAGCTGCAGCCGGGGTGGGTGCTGAAGCCGCAGGAGCCGGGGCAGGTGGGGCCGCTGGGATTAGCGCTGCAGCAGTGGCTGGTATTTCGGCTGCGGCTGCGGCTGCAATCATTGCAGGCGCATTGTCTGGAGATGATTCAGGAATTGGCGTGCTCGGGTTTTCCACCTCTCACGAAACCCCGGAACCTGAGCAACCTCATGAACCAGGGGAAGAGACCACGAGCCATCACCTGGCCCCTTACCACCCGCCTGTCACGCCGAGTCATCACATAAGTCCGAGTCATCACAGCACGGCGACGCATCATTAATAGTTCAACTACTTGAAACCGCACAGGCCGAAGGAGTCAGATTTCTCCTTCGGCCTTTTGTGTTTGTTGTGTTTATTGGGGCAGATTTCGCAGATTATTAACTAGTGCTTGAACGAAAACCCTCCAAATCTCCCCCCTTTGAAAAAGGGGGGCCGTGGGGGATTTTGGCAATCGATTGAAATCCCCCTAAATCCCCCTTTACAAAAGGGGGATTTGTAAGGAAATTCACCGGTTTTCGTTCAGGCACTAACTATACGTAAGATTGACTATATCATTGTAAATCCGTGTAATCCGTGTAATCTGCGGATCTAAATCCCTCAATTCCTGAATTCCTCAATTCTTAATTCCCTAATCCCTCAATTCCTTGATATTATGCTTGAATCTAAAGGGCATCAAGCCGACATTCGTTCCGTAAATCTCCGTGGTGTGTCGCATAGTCTGGGCTACATCCCTGGTCCAGGGCGATACAGAATACTGGTATCTTCGAGGATCACTGGTGGTTTTGAACATCTCGAGTGGTAAACTCACAAAGAAGCCTTTGTCGTGGTAGCCGCGATTAAAGCCTGTAAGGTGGTCTGTGTCCGTGATACTATACCACGCACCGGCAACAGCTCCGGTGTCATATTCTCTGCTTACCGTCAATCTCCACCCCCTGTCCTTGGCCAGGAATTCCCCGTACTGCGCACATAAAACCGTGTTAAGCCCGGGAATCGAATAGTAAATGTTTCCGAGTAGAGAATGTGCTTGCAGATCCTCAAGCTGGAGCAGCGTGGCCGCCTTTCGTTTCCTTACCCAGTCTCCTTCGAGCCCCAAAGCGAGTTTCCCGTCTCCCAGAAAGGTGAGGATTTCTCCGCCAATACCAGCAAACATGTGTTCAAAATACCCAACGCTTATCCTGCCAAAAGTGCGCCGGGTTAGGTGGGCAATCTGCTCGAACAACAATCTGTCGAACGTATAATCCGTTCCGCCATAGTCTACAAGGTCGCTTCTGATAGCATCTTCCGGAGGCGGGGGAAGGCTGGTACTTATATTAGAATAGAGGGGGAGGCTGTAACGGGCATAGGCCATGCCGCCATCCCACGGGTATTCCTTAATGAACGGTTTTATGCTCAAACGATACTTGAAGAATCCAGAAGGATCATTCAGGTATGGTTCAAAATCTGGCTTAAAACCCAAAAAGAGATCCATTCCGGCATATTCTCTGGAGTATGTGTATTCAGAGCTATTCCTGCCTTTTGGGTCACTTCTGGCTATTTCTGCATCGATCAGCTTTGAGAATGTTTCCGGAGTTATCTTTCCCTGAAAATAATCAGAAACAATTTCTCGACGCACAGATACCTTCAGAACGTGCAGATTTAACCTTTTGGAAATGACAATCAGTTTGCGTGTCTCTTTAGGTGAATAAAGAAGTGCCGTCCTAAGGACCCTGCCAATTGCCTTTTGGTCTGACAGGTACTTAGTGTTTTCAAATTCAACAGTGACATCGGTCCCGTCCGTGTAGACCTTTACATTGCTAAACCCCTTTTGATGGATGGCCCTTTGCAATTCATCGACCATCCTTTTTTTGTTTCGCTCTGCAAACGGCCTGGTATCAACCGGAGCAAGCGGTGGGTGATCCAGCCTCTTATGCCTGAGTGGCCTGCCCAGTTCGGTTTGTACGTGGAGCATCATCCCCATGGTATCTCCCCTCTGGTAAGAAAGTCCCAGGTCAATTCCTTTAAGGACTTTGAACCGGAGACCAAAGTTGAATTTAGAACGAGCGCCTCCTTTAACTGCCACCTTTTTGTCTTTCTCGTATTCTATGGGGTTATACTCTGCCATGATGTTGAGACGGTCGGTCAGGGCCAGTTCTATTCCACCAAACATGCCGAAATCCTGAAATATATCCAGTTTATCCAGAAAGGGCAAAGAGCTTGCCCCTTTTAATCGATCGTCGCCGATTCCGACAGTAAGATCAAAGGGAAAGATCTGGCGGCTCAAAACAAGGTATTTGGCCGGAAAGAGCTCGGTGCCGTGGAAGTCGTGAAAGCCAATCGCAATAGCAGGCAGGGGCTTACTTTCGGGAAGGATCTGATACTTAAAATCGAGACACTTGTCCTTGTAGTTGCCATAACCTTTCCAGCCAGGCTTGTCTATCGGCATGTTAAGAAGCTCGGTCAGCCTGAAGTCAACTTCCAGGCCTGGCAAGATCCCCATGGCCCCACTATACCATCTGTACGGATAGGCATGAGCAACACCTGCACGAATTTCACCGTCATCTAAGATCCTGGCAGTAGGGATCTCCATGAGGCCGGTCCCTCCCCAGTTGGAGGCGTTGTTAAAGGGCTTGTCGCCGGCAAGGCAGCGGGGCGCAAAGAGTAAGAAGTAAGCAGTAAGGAGTACGCAGCAGGCGGTGACCAGTAAACAGTAAGTAGTAGGCAGTAAGGACAAGAAACGGAGAACCTTATACACGAAGAGGACAACGACTTTCGAATAACGAATAACGAATAACGAATAACGAATGACGAATGACGATAGATCAGTACGCGGCAAGGATAAAGACCCCGGAATCAAAATAGATTCACTACGACACCTGCTGTGACGGCCATCTGGAATATCATTTGAGAGATATCTTTGATATTGCGCATCAGGGCCAGGCGGTCAAATTTTTCCGGCACGATAATGGTGTCCCCGGGGTCGAGCTTGGTCTTGGAAAGGCTGCTGACTTCCCACCGGTAGGTCTTGTTGCTCCATCCAAAGAAACTTCCTTTAATCTTCTTGTGACTGAGGGCCGAACCATCTACCTTGATCACATAGGTCCTGTCAGTATCTGCATTTTCACTGGGGCCGCCCGCCACTTCGATATAGGAATCAATCTTGGTTTCAGGGTCGTAAATATAGGTGGAAGGATTATAAACCGATCCCATGACATTGATTGTGGAGAGCCTTGAGGGAATAAAGATTTCATCTCCATCTTCGAGCTCAACATTGGCTGGCGTGTCCCTCAGAACGCTCAAAGGCTGTATACTGATAACAAGCCTGCCGATCGCCCTGACCGAGCGAAGTTTTTTTATCAACTCCCGATACTGCCTTGTTTGTGCCTCTAAGATCCTGGATTCCTCTTCGGCAAAGGCTGTGGCGGTTTTGGTTGCAGCGGCAGATAGAATTTCTTGCTCCAGTCGGTCGATTGCCTTTTCAAGCATTTTTTGCTGTGTTTCCTGCACACTCTTGCGCGTAAACAGACTCCCCTTAAGGTAGACATTTTCAGTAAAGCCGCCTGCACGTTCCAGCAGATCTGCCAGACGCTCTCCTTTCTTAACCGGATAGGTTCCCGGGAAGCGAACCTCACCCCGAACCGCGACCTGGTAGTAGAGGTGCCAATCGGGTATAGTTTTTACGAACACGTAATCATCACGCCTCAAGGTGGTGTCCTCCTCAGGGGTTCTATCAGGCTTTCTGGAGATATCCAAGACCGAGCGTTCTGTCACAGGGCCGGCCCGGGTGATATGAACCCGAGTGAGTTCAGCCTGGTTATAGGCATATCTTTTCAGCCCACCTGCCAACTTGATAAGGTCTGAGAGCTTCATACCCTCTCTGTATTCATACGTGTCTGGGATATTGACTGCCCCTGCAATGCATACAACGGGTTTTTCCTTCACTTCCCACTTATTAAATACAGTAACCACGTCAAATGGTTTTAGCTCGACATTCTCCCGTGGATCTTGTTCTGTGGCCTTGCCAAGATTAAAATGGACAACTTCAGGATGAAAATCAGGGGGGATCCGCCGTTCGATCCTGGCAAATTCAAGCAGGGTATCCTCCTTCAACACTTTCAAATCCCTGGATGGGATAATATCATTAATTTTCATTCCCTCGTGCCATTCATAATCCCCCGGGCGCACCACATTACCCTTCAGGGTCACCTTGTTCACCACAACCGTGGAAACAGGAAAGACTTTAATAATATCGCCATTTTTCAAGATAATGTTATCTTCTTCAATAAACTCGGAGAGGTCTTTATCGATAAGTTTCTTAAACTGGCTATCTTCTATGCGTTCTACCTGTATGCGTCTCAGGTAGCCCGTGGCGCTAATACCACCAATCAATTCGAGGAGGTCCATTAATCTTGTTTCATCTTTCAGCTCGTAAATAGCCGGATCTTTTACGTTTCCTACAACAGCAACCAGATCCTCTATGGATGGAATAAAAATCACATCACCCGGTTCCAATCTGGCATCCTTTGATTTATCCCCTTTCAGGATAAAATCATACAGATCGAGTTCAGTTATTAGCTGATGATTTCTGATAAGCCGAATGTGTCGCATGGAGCCAATCTTGCTCGGGCCGCCTGTCAGAAAAAGCGCATTAATCAAGGTTGACATGCCGGAAACATTGTAAGTGCCAGGATTTTTGGCCTTTCCCACCACGTAAATCCTTATGGTGCGTATGCGGCTCAGGGTAACATTTACGGAGCAACCGGAAAAATATTGTTGGAACTTTTTTCTTAAAACCTCCTTGAGTTCTTTAAAGGTCAGGCCGGCTGTAGAAAGGACGCCAACGGAGGGAATTGTTATTTTACCATCCCTGTCTACTTCAAGAAGGTATTCTTCTTCCACCTTTCCCCATAGATTTATTTTTATCTCATCGCCCGGGCCAATCACATACTCGGGAGAGACAGGAACATACTCAAACGGCAAAAAGGCTTGATCTCTCTTTCTAAATAAATCGTATCCAAACTGACTCACCATTGGAGATATCTCTTCAGGGAGCACCCCGGCCACAAATTTTTCAAAATCTGATCTTACTTCTCTGAATAAGATTCTTTTTTGTTCAAATGAAAGGGCCTTTACCTGTTCCGGGGTAAAGGCCTGAATCTGGTTTGGAGCAAGAGCCAAAAGCTGTTCCCTGCTAAGGGCCCAGAGCCCGTTTGCGGGGATAGCCCTGAGTTGTTGCTCAGAGAATAATCGCAATTGTTCCGGCAAGAATGCTCTCAATTCTCCGGGGGTAAGGGGCTGTATTTCCTCAGGAGTCAGTGACTCGATTTCCCCAGGGGTCAGTGCCTGGATTTTCTCGGGAGGCAATTTTCTTCTGGCTTCTATTTCTTCTTCCTTTAATTTAATTTTTTCTGGCTCTTTTTCTTTTCGTGCCTTCTCCTTGTCAAAAAGTTTTTTAACTCCCGTATACGATGACGGGATCTTGTAAAGCTCGACGGCCTGGCACACCTTAACCGGGCAAAAGAAGAGGATTAAGAAAGAAGCTACAAAAAGTACCTTAAGCCCGGCCCTATACGTAAACTGTTGTCTGATCACCACTCATTTCCTCCATTGGGGTTTGTCTTTGAGCTTTCAGCCAGAAAGAAGCCTTTGGGAATAAAATAGTATTCTTGGGGATTGTATCAGAACTGCCTATACAAATCAAGCTGTATAAGCTCATCGAACCGGGTAAGATGGTCTAATGAGGCTTTATTATATTGACACAAAAGGGCTTCCATTGTAAAATCTGGCCATAAGAATGACCCTGGTTTATGGTTAAAAAGGTATTTTGTATGAAAAGAATAGCATTTTTTGTAACATGTGTGGTTCTGTTTCTCTTGATCCTGGGTTGTAGAGATCATGAAGGTCGGAAGCAAGTCATCAACTACCTCAACAATGATATTCTTCGAATTTATGAACTTGAAGAAAGCACCCTGAAATGGTATACGAGCGTAACTGGAAAAAACTATACCGGTGATCAGGCCCTTTATGAGGCCCTCAAGGACAGGGTGATACCGACCTATTCAAGGTTTGTCAACCTGTTACAACAGATTCATACTTCAAACGATAATCTAAGACGGTTACACCATATCTATGTTCAAAGTGCACGCTCGTTTCAAACAGGCTTTGGCATTTTGTTGTCAGCCATAGAGAAAAAAGATCCCAGCTTAGCTCAACTTGCAAACAGGTATATTACCGAAGGCCGGCAAAAGGGGGAGCGGTGGCAAAAAGAATTCTCCGCACTTTGTCAGAAGAACGGAATCAAGATAGTCTTTAAGAAAGGCAAAAGCCAGCCTCCAGGCTGAATAGTTGAAACTTAAAACTTGAAAAGTTGTTGACTCAATCTTCAATAAAGAATCGTCAAATGATACATAACCTAAATCCGCAATCCGCAATCCGCAATCCGCAATCCTATGGTGGCAAGCGAGCAGGCCCTGTTTATTTGTTGGCCCTGATGCTTTTGACTTTTGCGGCAGGCTGCAACAAGGAGCTTTCCGCACCAAAGGACTATAATATCACCTGCTATGCAGCCTCATATGGCAAGGGGATTTACAAGAGTGACAACGGCGGGACCAGTTGGTTTGCGATAGACGCGGACCAAAAGGCGATCTATGCCTATTACAAACGGCTGTACCAGGGCTTGCATGACAGGGATGTACTCTACGTTACAACCACGGGGGGCGGTCTCTTTACATTGGACCTGCAAACAGGTCACCTGGAGAGGGTGGGGCGATTCAAGGATAAAAACGTGAGATCTGTTGCCTTTCGAGGTACCGCGTCCGATCTGAAAGCCAGGGCAGAGGTGCTGGTGGGGATGAACGGAGGTGGTGTCTCCAAGGCTCCGGGTGCACTTGGGGCCTGGCAACCATGGAATGAGGGCCTCACCTTTCGTGACGTAAATGTGCTTTTTGCCTCTGGCAAGGTCCTGTATGCCGGCACTGTGAAAGGTCTGTTCAAGTGGGGAGAATCCTCAAAGCAATGGGTGCCTGCCTCAAGAGGGATCAAGAACAAGAACATTCTCTCCATGGCGGCTGATCCAGAGGGGAAAACCGTGTTTGCAGGCTCAGGGGCATACGAGGGGAAAAGAGGGCGTTTTGAGGATATCCCGTGTCTTTATAGGAGCCTGGATGCGGGGCTCACGTGGACGGGATGGCACAAGGGGCTTCCTGATGGGGCCCTGATCTATACGATTGCCGTCAACCTCAGACGGCCTGAAAGGATCTATCTTGGCACATCAGATGGTGTGTATAGATCAACCAATAGTGGACAGGATTGGTCAAAGACGACAGGGGGTCTTCCGAATGGGCTGAGAGTGTTCGATATTGAGATAGCACACATAGCTGATGGCATGGATGTGGTCTATGCTGCTGGCTCCAAAGGGGTCTTCATGAGCATGGATGTGGACGAGGCCGTCTGGGCCAGCAAGAGTTATGGCCTGCCACGCACGGCCATCACCAGCATCCTCATTGAAAGTGAGCTAAAGTGAGCTAAAGTGCCTAAAATGAGCTAAAGTGTATAGGGGTGCAAGAGTGGCATAAGGGCCTTTGGCCCAACTTTAGCTAACAGCTAATAGCTAACAGCCAGAGGTAAAACGAAGTTCTCTTACGTAGGGTCGGGTTTTATACCCGACCGAGCGCCAGGGCGGGCAGAGATCTAAAATCCGAAATGGAATAAGAGGCACGTCATTGAACCAAAAGAACGAAACAAGCCCAACAAATCAGCTCGACCAGGTGGATGACGAAATCAACCTAATCGATCTTGTTTACCCTATTTACAAACGTCGAACCTTCCTGACCCTGTTTTGTTTTGTCGTGGTGGCAACTGTAGGCGTTGTGACCCTCCGAATGCCCAAGATCTATGAGGCCACCGCAGTCATCCTCCCTGAGGCTAAAGAAAGCGGTTCAGGCTCGGAACTAAAGGCTGCCTTTCTCCAGCAATTCGGTATCTCGGGGTTAGGAGGCAGCACGGCAACCCCGTCCGCGGTCTTTGAAAGTGTGCTTAAGAGCAGAGAGTTGGCTCGAGGGGTTTTAAGGCGCTACAATTATTTTTCCATGATGGGCATTGGTAGAGACGGCGAAAAAAAGGCCGTCGAAGGGTTTGCCGTGGCCGCTAAGATTACAAAAGGGAGAAAAGAACCAACGCTATCTGTGAGTATCCAGTCCCATGACCCTATCTTAGCTGGTGACTTAGCCAATACATATATCGTGGAGCTGGACAAATATAACCGCACAAACACGGTCACCTCGGCACAGCGTTTGCGAAAATATATTGAAGAGCGTTTGAGCGCTGCAAATAGGGAGCTGGAACAAGCGCAACAGGATCTGCGTAGATTCCAGGAAGAAAACAAGGCGATCTCCATATCTAAGCAGGCTGAGGCCACCCTGAAGGTCTTGTCAGAGCTTGAAGCCCAGCGGGTGGCCCTTGAAGTAGAAAAAGCAGCCAAGGAAAGCTTTTACAGGGGCCCACACATAGAGATTGAGCAGTTGAAGGCCCAGATGGAGGCGATTCAGAAGAACATCAACCGGCTCACCTACTCTGACGTGCCGAGGGTGGTAGTTGAGCGTGAAAAGGGCAAGGTAGAGTTCTATATTCCGCTTACGCAGATCCCGGCCTTAAATTTTGATGAGAGCAGGCTCTTGCTGAAGGTCAAGGCCAAGACCGGGGTGGTCACCATGCTCACCACCCAGCTTGAACAGGCCAGGCTGGATGAGGCCAGAGACATGCCCACAATCAATGTGCTTGACTGGGCCAAGCCTCCTGAAATGCCTATCAAACCAAGGCTCAAGCTGAATATCATGCTGGGGGCGGTGGTGGGCCTTTTTGTGGGAATCTTCCTGGTCTTTTTCCTTGAGTACACGCACAGGGTTGGCCAGGACCCCGAGACATCGCCCAAGTGGCAGGAGATGAAAGGTGGCCTGCGTGACACCATCTTCTTTTTTAAAAGGTTTAGGCGATGAGTTCGGCATGAGCCCAATTGGCCAGATTCATGTAAAGGAGTGGGGACATCCATTTGCAAAGACGTTTTGACTATGTTGAATTATTCGGCAGAACTCTCAAAATGAGGCACAAAGCCGTGAGCTTCATAGATCCCCTGAGAGCGGGGTGATCTTATGAAGTCAAGGAACTTTTCGGCGTTTTCAGGATGGGGAGCATTCTTTAATCTGCAAATATAGTAGTTTATCCTGTCCCTCTGATCCAGATCCTCTCCGGGTTCAACCATATCCACCGAAAGATTGCTTTGCCGCGCATGTATAACCTCCGTGGCCCAGACCGGCCCCACATCGACCGTCTTCTTTACGATGCTCAGTGGCGTCTCCCTGTGGTGTACAACCGTCAGGAAGGTTGTCCCTTCGGCCCTTTTTTCCTCCATAATGCGATGCACAAGGTCCTCCCCACCTGCCTCCCTATACATGTCGATAATATAATAGGCAATGTCTTCATATTGAGGATTCGGCTGTGAGACGCGTACTTCATCTCGCCGCAAATCTTCAACAGAGACAATCTGTGCAGGGTTGCCTTCTGGCACCATCAACACAACACGGTTATGAAGATAGAGAAAATAGTCCCCCTTTGTAATGATCCCATCCTTTTCAAGGCGCTCCATGGCCTTCTCAGTGACAGATGCGTAGATATCGGGAACCACGTCTATAACCCTATCCCGAAAAAGAGCGCCACCCGCCAGGATCTGTTTTAGTTCCAGGCCGGGTGGAAGTGTTTCATAGAAGATTCTCTTTACGTCGGGGTGTTCTTCTTGAAACACACGAATCAGTTCGTGCATGACCATGAATTGGTTGCCTGCCATAAATAGCACCAGGTCCGCGGAATCGGCAAAATCCAGGTTATGAAGGTCGTCCTCTCTCTCTGGAGGGATCACGGGAAAATCGGTCTTTTTCCGATTGATGATTGTTGATTGTTGATTGTTGATTGATTTTTTTCTCTGTGCTGTCTTTCTTGTTGTGATGAAAATTGATGATAGTTCATGGGCTTCGTTCAAAAGAGGTAAAAGCCTCTTCCTTTCCATTACTTTTTCATCCATAATAAATTCCAGCCAAAACTCAGATTCATCTGCTTCTTCTATAACGATACTTATTTTTGAAATAAAGACCGCCTTTGTTTGAGCCAAAAGAGCGGCCCGATAATTTGCTGCGACAGATGTCGCACATCGTATTAGCTGTTGTTTTGTGTGATTTCCCAATGCGGTCCTTGGCAGTGCAATAGCCAGCTTGACGCATCTATGTGCGAATCCTTTTGTTCTCTGCTTCAATTTCTCAGCATCCAATTCTTACCCTCCAAAAATCATGAAAATCTACAATCATCAATCGCCAATCGTCAATCGACAATCATCAATCGACAATCAACAATCAAGAATTGTCACACGTGCAACTCGACTATGTCTCCATCCTTGAGCACGTAGTCCCTCTGGATCATTTGCCCGTCATAAACCTCATTGCCCCATACCTTGGCAAATCGGAACTTGTCTACGAAATCCTTGTGGATCTTGCCAGCAAGATCTTCCACTGTAGCCCCTTTTTTGAGCACAAACGGAGCGTTGCGCTCCAGAGCCTTACCTCTCACCTTGGTATAGACCCGGATGATCTGAAGCCGTTCAAACAGCATTTGTTTCAGTACTGCGAGGTTACGCCCTGTGGTTGCGGAAACCGCCACCATTGACCAGTCATCTTCCAACAGGTCTTTGAAGATCTGAAAGTTTTCTTGGGCAGAGGCGTTGTCGTTCTTGTTTGCCACCACCAGCGCAGGCCTGAAAGTCCAACCCTGCCTTCCTTCATACAACTGAGCCAAGCGCAAGGGTGCAATGCGTTTCTCTTCAAGCAGGACGACCGTGTCTTCGAGTTCTTGAACCGGGTCTGCGGTAACATCCACAACCAACAGAACCACATCGGCCCTGCGAACCATGTCGAGAAACCACGGCTCCACATCCTCACGGATAATTGGTGGCGTGTCAATCAGTTGAATCTGGATGTCTTCAAAGCGCATCATACCAGGGGTCGGTATCCGGGTGGTATAGGGAAAATTAGACACTTCGGGAGCAGCATTGGTAAGCGCCGCCACTAAAGCGGATTTGCCTACGTTGGGAGCACCGATAAGCACAATCTGCCCAGCCCCTTCCCGGTCGATCCTGTATCCTACATCTCCCCTACTTGTTGCCTTTTTTGCTTGTTGCTTAGACTTCAACTTGGAGACGCGACGTCTAAGATCTGCCCTGAGCTTGTCCGTCCCCTTGTGCTTGGGGATGACGGCAAGCATCTGCTCCAAGGCCTCAATTCTTTCCGCTGGGGCCTTGGCCTCGCGATATCGCTTTTCAACCTCGAAATACTCCGGGGGTAGATTTGCAGGCACGGATTCCTCCCCCTTCAGCCTTGTGGCAGCCCCAAGATTCAGAGTTAAAGTACGCGAATGTGAACTTAAGCTACGTTTAAATACAAAATCAATTAAAAACTGTCAAGCACGGGAGAAACAAGCAACGCTGGGGCTTGTATGCCCTCCGGGCCGGAGGCTCGCAATGACACCAACCCGAGTTGATTGAGTTACTAAGTTTCTGAATAAGCAGTAAATATCTATTGACAATTCTCAATTATTCTTTTATTAGCCAATATTAACAAATATTTCAGGAGGAGCATATGAACAAGGCAGAGATTGTAGAAGCTCTTAGACAGGAGACCGGCCTTTCAAGAACCAAAGCCAAGGAGGTGATTGAGCTTTTTTTTGATGATATGTCAAATGCCCTCGCAAGTGGTGACCGGGTCGAAATGAGGGGTTTTTGTAGCATCTATGCCAAGGCCTACAAGGCGTATGCGGGCAGAAACCCAAAAACAGGAGAACCCACCCATGTACCACCAAAAAAGCTCCCCTTTTTCAAATGCGGCAAGGAGCTAAAAGACAGGGTAGATTACAAACAAACCCCAAAAAGGAGGAGGGTGTAAATGAAACAGTTGAAAAAGGATCTCCGGGCGGTATACAAGGAACTTAAGGCGCTCGCAAAGAAGACGGAAAAAATTATGAAGGCCATTGACAAACTTGAAAAGGCTCAAGGTGCCGGGAGAAGAAAAACTAAGGCTAAAACAACAAGAAAGGCTGCTGCTAAGAGACCCGCAATAAAGAAACTTGCTGAGTTGACTGCCACTGATCAGATCGTCAATATCATCAAACGGGCAAAAAAAGGCGGCGATGTTCCCACGCTGAAAAAAAAGACAGGGTTTGAAGACAAGAAAATCAGGAATATTTTGATGAGGGCATCAAAGCAGGGGAAAATCAAGAGAGCTGCCAGAGGAATTTATGTAGCAGGGTAATCCTAACCACATACCAAGGCCCCATTTCTTAAGAGAGAGGTGGGGTCTTGTGCATTTGAGGATATTCAAGCGATGAGTAAAATAGATATTCAGCGATGTTTTGAAATACTTGAGCTTGACCCTGGCGCCTCGCCAGATGATGCAAAGCAAGCTTACAAAGATTTAGTCAATATTTGGCACCCAGATCGCTTCTCTAACAACCGTCGGCTCAAACAAAAGGCCGAGGCAAAATTAAAACAAGTTAACATGGCCTATGAGATGTTGAAATCATTTTTATCCTCAAAACAAGTCGTAGGGCCACAACAGAAAAGATCGCCCCCAGCAAAAGCTGAGCCGGAGTATGATAAGACTCAAGCAAAGGCTGAAGCAAAGGATAGAACAGAAGCCGCAGTTGAAGCAGGTACACGAATGATCTTGGGCGTGTGCTCCTATCTCTATAAAACACTGCGCCGCGTCGTTGTGACTCAGCTTCCTCCTGAGACAGAAGTAAAGCCTGAAGTAGACCCACGGGGGCTAAACCAGAGGCAAGGGCGAATTAGAGGCAATGGCAGGGCTAAAGGCGGGGCCAAAGCTATGCGCAAGGGCAAACAACGCATGGGCAAAAGTGGCGGAAGAGGCAGGGGTGGTTATTGAAGGAATAAACCTTATAAATGGTGCCGAAGGCGGGATTTGAACCCGCACGGGCATAACCCACTGCCCCCTCAAGACAGCGTGTCTACCAGCTTCCACCACTTCGGCATAATGAACTTGGCTCCACTTCGCTCCGCAATTGGTCGAGTAGTCCAGTCGTTGAGTGCCCGCCCTGGCGCGACATGCCTGAATCAAGCTGTAATCCGTGCAAACCAGGTCTGGGCCAGGGGTCGAGTCGTTAACCGATTGACCACTTTCCCACTCGACCCTGGCCCAGACCTGGATTATCGGCTTGATAGCCCATAACAAGATGAAGCGCCAGGGCGGGCCACTTGACTACTCGACTAAAGTCCTAGTTAGATTCTTGAATGGGTTTATTTTCCCCAGCTTGTCAAGGTGTTTCTTTTGCTACATCGGCCTTCTTGGCCGCAGGTTGAACCGGGGCCTCCGCTCGTGCCGGCTCTGTTTGCTGAGTCATTGGAGCAGGCATTTCGGACATCACCGATTTAGTTCCCCGATGGCTCGACAGATAGGCCAGCCCTAAGGATGTGAGCATAAAGATGATGGCAGCAATCGTTGTCAGTCTACTCATGAAGGTTGATGCGCCACTGGCCCCGAACATGGTCTGGCTCGATCCCCCTCCAAAGGCTGCTCCCATATCCGCGCCTTTTCCGGTCTGCAAAAGCACAATCAATACGAGGGCTACGGCCACGATGATATGGATTATAATCATGAAACTTGACATAGCAAAACTGCTCCGATTCTCAGGCTTTGTCAGTGACAGAATCTACACATGAACGAACAATGGCTGCAAAGGAATCGGCATTCAGACTGGCGCCTCCTACCAACGCACCATCAATGTCGGCCATGGTTATGAGATCGCCGATGTTTTCAGGTTTTACACTTCCACCATACAGTATCCGGACAGCATTTGCAACCGAATTTCCATAGACCGTTCCCATGCGGCCCCGGATAAATTCGTGCACCTCCTGAGCCTGATCCGTGGTTGCTGTCTTACCAGTACCGATGGCCCAAACAGGCTCATAGGCGATGCCCAGCTTCTGAACGTCATCGGAAATGAGGCCTTCCAGACCTTCTTCCAATTGCTCTTGCACCACAGAAAAGGTCTGACCCAATTCCCTTTCAGCTTCAGATTCTCCAATACACACGACGGGGATCAGGCCTCCGACAAGGGCTGCCCGGATCTTCCTGTTCACAGAGGCATTGGTCTCGCCAAAGTACTGACGCCTCTCGGAATGCCCAATGATTACATAGGTGCATCCAACAGCCTTTAACATAGGAGCCGAGATCTCTCCGGTGTAGGCCCCTTCGGCTTCCCAGAACAAGTTTTGCCCACCTAAGTATATGCCCGAGCCTTTCAGAATCTCTGCCACAACCCCAAGGACCGTAAAGGGAGGGGCAACCATGACATCCACATCCACCACGTCAGAGACCAGGGATTTCAGCCGGCCTGTCAGCTCGCCGGCCTGTGGACCGGTTTTGTACATTTTCCAGTTTCCAGCAATCAAGGGTTTCCGCTTAGCCATAATTCGTTATCCGTTAAAGCTCCTTTCCGATCAGTGCTGCCAGATCCACCATGCGTGTGGCATAGCCACGCTCGTTGTCGTACCAGGCAAGAACCTTTACCAACTTGTCAATTACATGGGTCGTAGGAGCATCCACGATGGAGGAATACGTAGAGCTGTTAAAATCGACCGAGACCAGCGGCAAATCGCTATATTCTAAGATCCCCTTCATGGGGCCTTCAGCCGCGGCCCTTAAAGCACCATTTACATCAACCGTGGTCAATCCCTCCTTCTCCACGGTTACCACCAGGTCTACAAGGGATACATTGGGGGTCGGCACCCGTATGGCCAGCCCGTTCAATTTTCCTTTTAGCTCAGGGATAACCAGGCCAACCGCCTTTGCAGCCCCTGTCGTGGTTGGTATCATGGAAACAGCCGCTGCTCTGGCACGCCTGAGGTCCTTATGGGGAAAATCGAGGAGCCGCTGGTCTCCTGTATACGAATGGATCGTTGTCATGAGTCCGTTTTTTACACCGAAGTGTTCAAAAAGCACTTTTGCCACAGGAGCTAAACAATTTGTGGTACACGACGCATTCGATATAATGTGGTGTTCCTTGGGATTGTAGAGTGATTCATTGACCCCTATGACTATGGTTATGTCCGGATCACTGGCAGGTGCTGAGATAATCACCTTGCGAGCTCCCGCTCTCAGGTGTTTGGTGGCACTCTCTCGGTCTCGAAAAAACCCGGTACATTCCATAACGATGTCCACGTTAAGCTCTCTCCAGGGCAACTCGGCCGGGTCTTTAATCGCGCTGTAAGCTACGGATCGGCCATTTATCTCAATGACATCATCAGCGGCTTTGATGTTTGCATTAAGTATCCCATGAACCGAATCGTATCTGAGTAAATGAGCCATAGTTGAAGCGTCTGTCAGGTCATTGATTGCTACAACATCAACAGCATTGTTTTCGAGGGCAGCTCTCAAGACGAGTCTCCCTATACGTCCAAACCCGTTAATACCAACACGAATGCCCATAAGCCCTCCTTACGTTCTCTTGTTTCCTTTCAACACGCCGCTGGCCAATGAAATACTCTTTCTTCCATAAGCCTGTAAACTCTCTGCAATCTCGCTCAAGTTTTTGTCTTCCCGTATTTTGGCAGCTCGGATAACCACAGGAAGATTAACCCCGGTGAGTACCTCAATCCGCCCTTCCTCAAGAAACGAAAGGCTGAGGTTGGATGGCGTCCCCCCAAACATATCCGTCAGGATAAGCACGCCTCCCCCCTGGTCAACCGCCTTGATCCCGGTGCTTATCTTTTCTCTCATTTGTTCAGCGCTTTGCCTTAGATCTACGGAAACAGCACTGGCTGCTCCCAGAGGTTGTTCAAGGATCGATTCGGCTGCTTCAATAAGCGCTTCTCCCAAACCACTATGAGTTACAATGACAAGGGCTACCATAGGTCTGACCTCCAACAAGAAGGAGTGCCTAAAGTGAACTAAAGTGCCTAACCGGGACAAACCGGAATTGATGAATTACGAAGAACCGAATTGAGGAATTGCGAATTGAGGAATTGAGGAATTTCACATCAAGCAAATTACCTTCAATCCGCAATCCCCCAATCCCTAAATTCCTAAATCCCATAACTTTAGCTCACTTAGTTACTAACTCAACTCAACGTCTCGATGGACCAAATTGATGCGATCAATCTTCTTTTCGAAATGGTGGAAGATCTCATCAGCGATCACGATGGAGCGATGCCTTCCACCTGTGCAACCAACCGCGATGGATAAATAGGATTTTCCTTCCTTTTCATATAAAGGTATAAGGTATTCGAGCAGATCCAGATATTTTTTCAAAAAAATTTGGGTTTCGTCCCATTTTTTCACAAACGCCTGGACCTCAGGCGCTGTGCCATCAAGTCCCCTTAATTCATGGACAAAATACGGATTTGGTAAAAAACGAACATCGATTACCAAATCCGCGTCATGGGGAATGCCGTACTTGTAACCAAAAGACAGGACATGCACTTCCAGATACCCTGTATGATCTACCTTAAGTACATGGCCCAGGATGACAGCTTTCAGTTCATGGACATTGTAGTGCGAAGTATCAATAATTTTGTCAGCGATTCGCTTAAGTCCTTCAAGCTGTTCCCTTTCGTTACGTATCGCTTCCAGAAGGCTCTCTCCGCCGGCCAAGGGGTGATGCATTCTGGTTTGGCTGTACCGTCTCAAAAGAATTTCTTCTGAGGCTTCAAGGAAAAGTATTTCGAACCGATATCCTTGCTTCCCTAACCTGTACAGGATATTTGAATACGTTGAGAGAAACCCCTTTTCTCTGATATCCATCACCAGGGCTATCTTAGAAATTTCCGAATCGATCCCCGTTCGAAGTTCTAAGAACTTGGGCAAGAGTACGACCGGCAGGTTATCCACACAGAAAAACCCGATATCCTCTAATGCCTTTATAGCCGTACTTTTTCCAGATCCGGAAAGACCGCTGACGATGATAATCTTTCCCTGTCTCAACTATCTCGGCATAGCCCCCTGTAATTGACCTTTGAATGAGTTCAGACCAATCCAGCCCCGGTTCAAAATTCATGGTCTTCATTTGCTATTACCATGTAAAGCTCGACTCGGTCGCCAGCAGACATCAGCCGCTGTCTAAAGGTGCTGTCTTTGAGTAATCGGGATATCCTGGCAAGCATGCGCAGATGAGCGCCTGTCGAGTTTTCGGGAGCCATTAACAAAAAGAAGAGGTGCGCGGGTTTGCCGTCGATGGCTTCAAAGTCAACACCCTCGAGACTTCGTCCAAAGCCAACCAACAACGAATCGAGGGACTTCAACTTTCCGTGTGGGATGGCGATGCCGCCTCCAATGCCGGTGCTGCCAAGGCGCTCACGTTCCAAGAGTACGCGAACCATTTCCTCCTGGCTGACTCCAGAGGCCTTTGCCACAGGGCCCGTGAGCTCTTCCAACACCTCCTTCTTGTCGGTAGCATTCAGTTCGGAGATGATGGCCTCTTCTCTCAGGGTGTCCAAAATTTTCATATCATATATAGCGTCTATTGGGTTTATTGGGTCTATTGGGTCTATTGGGTTTATTGGGTCTATTGGGTCTATTGAGTCTATTGAGTTTGTTGGGTTTATTGAGTTAAATGAGCCAAAACACGACAGACACAATAGACACAACAGACACAAGAAACTCAAGAAACGAGCTCCTGCTTTAAGAACTGGGTTGAATCAATCCGTAATTGCCGTCTTTCAGGCGATACAAGACATTGACCTCTGAGCTCTGAGCATTAGTAAAGACCAGGAAGCTGTCCTTGATCAGGTCCATTTGCAGAATCGCTTCATCAATATCCATAGGTTTATACTCGATATTTTTGATTTTGACAATTTCGCGCACTCCCTCCTGCTCCAGATCCCCGGGTGACGCTAGATTCGCCTCCTCATATCGAAATGTTTTTGATCTTGCAGCTGTTGACCGACGCTTCTTAAATTTCTTCTTGTTCTTTATAATCTGTTTCTCAAGCTTGTCCAGGGCCATGTCTATGGCCGAATACATGTCTGAGGTTTCCTCATGACTATTCACAACAAATCCATCTGCATTAATGTTTATGTCCGCAATGTGACGGAATTTCTCCACCGTTAGTACGACGTTTGCTGTGGCCGGATTGTCCGCGTACTTATCAAATCGATCCAGCTTCTCACACGCATATGCCTTCAGAGTTTCTGAGGGATCAAGGTTTATGAAAGTCACCGACGTTTGCATATTGATTGACCTCCCCGTATCTTTTTGCGTTGCTTAGAAGGCAGCACCCCCAGCATCTGCCGGTATTTGGCGATTGTCCTGCGGGCTATATTAATGTTCGAAGATTTCAAAATGTCAACCATCTTCTTGTCACTATATGGTTTCGTAGAATCTTCAGACCCAATAATCTGCCGAATCTTTTCTTTGACACTTGCCGAGGCAATCGCCTCTCCATCGAATCGGCTAATAGAGCTGTTGAAAAAGAACTTCAATTCAAAAATCCCCTGCGGGGTATGGGCGTATTTGTTCGTTGTAACGCGACTCACGGTCGACTCGTGCATCCCGATATCCTCAGCCACATCGCGCAATACCATTGGTTTCAAATGGGTGATCCCTTTTTCCAGAAAATCATATTGAAAACGGATAATACTTTCAACCACCTTGTAAATGGTCCTCTGGCGCTGGTGGATGCTGCGAATGAGCCATACCGCAGACCGAAGTTTATTTTGGATGTACTCCCTTGTATGGCTGGGACACTCCTCTGCCCTATTATTCAAGACTTCCTTGTAAAAGGAGCTTATACGAAGTTTAGGCAGGCCGTCGTCGTTTAAGGCAATGACAAATTCATCCCCCACCTTGTACACAAAGATATCTGGACTGATGTATTGGGGCTCTTCGTCGCTGAACTCTCGGCCAGGTTTCGGTTCCATCCTTATTATAATTTCGACAGCAGAAAAGACATCATCAACGCCGACACCCAGGGCACGGGAAATCGCCTTGTAGTTCTTATTCTCAAGATGCTTGAGATAATTCTCGATAATGCGAACCACAATCGAATCATGCAACGCCAGCTTTCTCACCTGAATCAACAGGCACTCTCTTAGATCTCGAGCACACACACCCGGTGGATCAAAGGATTGCATTTTGCTCAGGACGCTTTCTACCTCTGATTTGTCTGCCTCAGCCAGGGTTGCAATCTCGTCCACAGTAGCCTGAAGATAGCCATCCTTGTTGAGGTTGCCAATGATCGCACTGCCAATCCTTTCCTCTCTACTGCCTGGAAGAGAAAGCAGAAGTTGCCACATCAGATGTTCATTCAAGGACTCTCGCCGGGCCAAAAAATTCTCGTATTCCGGCAGTTCCCGTTCTTCACGTTCAGAATAGACAGGTCCAGGAGTATTGTATTCCCCCAAATAGCTGGACCAGTCGATATCTGCCCGGGCCGTTTCCTCCACGGTTACTGGCTTTAACGGAGGAGGCTCTGTCGGAAGAATTGTTGACTCAACACCGGCGTCCCCTTCAGCAGGCATCTCCTCTGGCACATCCTCAAGGCACGGATTTTCCTCCATTTCTTGATTGATTGCATCCAACAGTTCCAGCCGGGACAATTGCAGAAGCTTAATGGCCTGCTGAAGCTGGGGTGTCATGACCAACTGTTGGGTAAGGCGAAGTTGTTGTCTAAGTTCTAAAGGCATTGCAACTCAATTGAAGATTGTCGATTGAAGATTGTCGATTGAAAAACCCAAAATCCAAAATTGAATTGGGGTTATAGTCGAAAATCGTCCCCTAAATAGGCCTCTCGAGCCACGCTGCTTGCGGCAATAGTCTCTGGAGGCCCTGATTCAATTAACACGCCTTCGCTCAAAATGTACGCCCGGTCACACACCCCCAGGGTCTCCCGCACATTGTGGTCTGATATGACCACGCCAATCCCTCGCGCCTTGAGCTGTCCAATGATCTTCTGTATATCAACAACGGCGATAGGGTCAATCCCGGCAAAGGGTTCGTCAAGGAGAATAAATGAAGGGGTGGTTACAAGGGCTCGCGTAATTTCTACACGTCGTCGCTCCCCGCCTGACAAAGTATACGCCTTATGTCCTGCCAGGTGCCCGATATTCAATTCTTCAAGGAGTTCCCCGAGGCGGCTGTGCCGTTCAGAACTGTTAAGAGGAAGGGTTTCCAAAATCGCCATGATGTTGTCTTTCACAGTTAACTTTCGAAAAATGGAGGCCTCCTGCGGAAGGTATCCGATCCCCTTGCGCGCCCTAACGTACATGGGGCATGAAGTGATGTCTTCCCCATCCAGGAACACCTTCCCGCTGTCAGGCCGCATGAGTCCGATGATCATGTACAAGGTTGTGGTCTTTCCAGCCCCATTGGGGCCAAGGAGTCCTACAACACAACCGCTTTGCACCTCCAGACTAACCGAGTCAACCACACGTCTGCGTTTGTAAATCTTGACCAAATCTTTAGCCAGCAAGCCTGCCATTATTTCGTCAGGCCGCCCCCTTCTTTGACATAAAGAGTGGCCTCCACCTGGTCTTTGCCGGCCCCTTCCACCAAAGTTCGATTTTCAGCTTGAAAGAGCGTGATCTTTTTTCCCCGGACCATGTTCTTTCCAGACCAGACCCTTGGATCCTCTCCGCTAAGCTCCAACACCTTTTGGTCAGCCAGATAAACCGCCTTGTCAGCCAGAGCCGACTTGGTCTTGTTGTCAAAAACGATCTTGACATTTCCTTGAGAGATGATTTTTTCAATCGTGGCCGCGCCGGTTGATGCATGTTCATCAGACTTATAAAAGACCTTCATGCGATCAGCGGTAATAACGATGTCCTCTTGGGTCGCCGTCACGTTTCCTATAAACTCCACCCACCTCATCTTATGGTCCGACTCCAGCCTGTCGGCCATAATGCGTATGGCAGTTTCAGGACCCCCCTCCCTTTCGCACCCCGCCGCCTGGGTCTCGCCTGAGACAGCAGCGGCCGGATATGCAAGACACACCAAGATAATCAACAGACCCCATTTCGTGTAGTCTCGGCTTTTCATAGCAATGCCTCTAATTGTCGATTGAAGATTGAAGATTGTCGATTGAAGACCTTTTTCAGTGTTCAGGTTTGCGGCTTACGCCTTGAGAAGAGTACAGTGTTCAGGGTTTTGACACCTGACACCTTTCAAACAATTATCAATCTTCAATCTTCAATCTTCAATCTTCAATCTTCAATCCTTCAAGGACAGCCTTCACTCTGCCACACACTACAACCTGCTCTGTTTGAAGGTTAAAGATCATACTGTCGCCCCTGATCTCCATGCCATTCCCTTTGATTACAATCGATGTCTCCGTGGAAATTGTACGGGTTTTGTGTTCGTAACGTAGGTTTTCGGTATTGAACTCGTATCGACCACTTTGCACTACCACATCACCCCAGATTTCCATATCGCTGGTATTGGACAAAAGAACCGCTTCAGCACCGTTAAGTTGTATAGTCTTACTATCGTCCAGAAAAAAAGTGGCAACAATATCTTTGAACACGGCCTTGCCGTCTCCCTTCTCATATTGTGCTGACCCAGCATCAAGCGTCCATTCCTTAACTCCGTCTCGAGTTGCGACGTGATGAATATGATTTAGGCTCACCTCTTTCTTTTCTGGCAGAACCGAAAGGAATGCCCTGGGCTCTTCCCTGAGACGTTGATAACCTACTAACCCAATCCCGGCAACCATCAGGCATATCAAGCAACACAGGAATATCTTGACCCTTGACATCTACGACCCTCTATCAATCCACATGGAGTAATGGAGTGTTGGAGTACTGGAGTAGTGGGTATTGAAACCCATCACTCCAGTACTCCAACACTCCAATTGGGGCAAGGCCCCTAAGCTTCGCATGATAACAGGGCCTTCCTTATTGCTTTCAGTTGCTTCACAAGTGGCCTTATGGCCTGTAATGGAAGCGAATTGGCACCATCACACAGCGCACATTCAGGATTCTTGTGAACTTCGATGAAGATTCCGTCCACACCAGCAGCAGTGGCGGCGCGGGCCATCGAGGGAACAAATTGCCTCTCTCCACCCGAGGTCTTTCCTGCACCTCCTGGAAGCTGGACGCTGTGGGTCGCGTCAAATATCACGGGCCACCCCAGCTCTCGCATGATAGCCAGGCTGCGAAAGTCAACCACCAGATTGTTATAACCGAAAGTGGCGCCACGTTCAGTCAGCAGGACCTGACGATTGCCCGTGGAAACCACCTTTTCTATAACATGTTCTACATCCCATGGCGCCAGAAATTGCCCTTTCTTGATGTTGACAGGTTTTCCGGCTTGAGAAACAGCTAAGATGAAATCGGTTTGCCGACATAAGAAGGCCGGAACCTGTAATATGTCCAGGACCTGGGCGGCAGCGGAAATCTCATGAAATCGATGTACATCAGAAATCACCCGTATGCCAAGTTTTTCCTTGATGGTAGAAATGATCTCTAATCCTTTGGACAACCCCGGCCCACGGTACGAACCGAGCGAGGTCCGATTAGCCTTGTCATACGATGTCTTGAATATGAACGGGATTTGAAGTTCATCGGTTAAATCCTTCAGGAAGGCCGCGGTCTCCATGGTGGCATCAAAAGTCTCGATCACACATGGTCCTGCAATCAAGGCCAGGGGGTTTCCGTGCCCAATGACGATTTCTCCGATTTTAACGATATGTCTCATTCAGAGGCTTCTTGGAAGATTTTTAAAAAAATCTTAGCTTACGTTCTAACAAATGTCAAGAATCAGCATAAAAAAACAACCTTGATTCCTTATTAACGAACTGGTATTGTCCGCTTCAATTTGAGAAGGCAATACTCAACCTTCGTCAAAGGGTTGCGGTTGCGCAGCTCGTTTAGCGCAGGGTTGCGCCTGGCGGCTTGAGAACATTACACTTCGTGTCGGTGCTCGGCCCGCCCTGGCGCGACACGCTCGCAAGAGGCTATCACGCTCCTTAACCAGGTCTGGGCCAGGGTTCACGTCAAACGGCTTTGAAACCTGCCTGCCGGTAGGCAGGAATGACGCAACCGACCCGCCTGCCGACGCCTGAGACAGCATTCAGCTTATGTGCCGGCATTTCTGGCAATGGCGGGCAGGTAGCCGCTAAACGTAACGAGCAGCGTAACCGACAGACCGTAGACGTTACATTTATGGCTGCAAACAAATCTAAGCTTCTAAAGCCTCTACGCATTCTAATTGCACTCCTTTTGTGCGGGCTGGCAATTCCGCTGGCATGGATGATCGTCATGAGGCTCGAAGGGGAAATGCCTAAATTTCAACTGGAGAGCCCCGTTCATACCATAGGCACATCTTACACCCTGAAAGGATGGGCCACAGATCAGAAAAGTGGACTCCGTAGGGTATGGATCGCAATTCTTCATCAGGGAAAGGAAAGGGTCCTCTTGGATCAGACGTTCCCCTCTAAGGGTTTCTTGAGAGGGGGGTTGGTACAAAAGCAACTCGTTTCCCTTGAAATCAAGGCAGACGCGTTCGGCCTTTCCGATGGAGACGCGCTCCTCAGGACAGCAGTGTGGGACTATTCCTATCGGGGCTGGGGCGCTGGCAATCGCATTTATGCGGAACAAAAGATCCTTATCGATACTCAGCCGCCGGTCATTGACGTCCTTACGCGCACCCACAATCTCAATCAAGGTGGCGCCGGATTAGCCATCT
Source organism: Desulfobacterales bacterium (assembly GCA_023129535.1). Taxonomy (GTDB): domain Bacteria; phylum Desulfobacterota; class Desulfobacteria; order Desulfobacterales. The sequence continues at coordinate 7,131 of JAGMBW010000162.1, read as the reverse complement.
ACCGAATCTCTGAGCCCGGTACTGTTAATGGCGTCCAGGTAGCTGATCGTTTTTTTCCAGGCTATAGTGGATTCTTTAGCGATCCCGCTCTCTACATAGCCTTTTTTGCTATACCCTATGACAAAGGACCGGGCTCAGAGCTCTCTGTAAGAGCGGCAGACCCGGCTGGCAATACCTGCCAGACCGGATTGGCCTATCATATCAATCCAAGGCATTTCAAACAGGACACTCTCACTATCTCAGATGCCTTTCTCAAGGCGAAGATGCCCGAGTTTGAACATGCCTTAAACATAGAAAATACTTCTGCATCCCTCATCAACAAGTTCATAGCAGTCAACCGGGAACTACGTCAGGCCAGCAATAGGACGCTCATAGATGCCTGTAAAAAGTGCGAGGCCAAGCAGTACTGGGATGGTCCCTTTCTCAGGCTTCCACGCTCTATGCGAAAGGCGGGGTTTGCAGACCATCGCAAGTACCTGTACAACGGCATAACTGTGGACGAGCAAGTCCATCTCGGAATAGATCTGGCCTCCACTGCCCGATCACCAGTGCCTGCCGCCAACAATGGACGTGTTGTATTTGCCGAATACCTGGGTATTTATGGTAAGACCGTCGTCTTGAATCACGGTTTCGGTCTTTTTAGCATGTACGGACATCTCAGCCGAATCGAAGTTACAAGAGATCAGGTAGTCTCCAGGGGAGATGCCATCGGTTTCACAGGAACTACAGGGTTGGCTGGAGGCGATCATCTCCATTATGCGATGATAGTTGGCCATACCTTTGTCAATCCAGTAGAATGGTGGGACCCGGCCTGGATAAAACACAATGTGACAGATAAACTCAAAAAAATCGTAACTAGTCAGGTTCAAAGTTCCGGGGTTCACGGTTCAGCAAACAACCATTGAACCGTTGAACCCCTGGCCCAGACCTGGATTACTGGCTTGGTAGCTCATAATAAGCCGAAGTGCCAGGGCGGGCTTGAACCCGGAACCTTGAACCGTGGACCCCTGGCCCAGACTTGGCTTCCCTGTTCCATCAAGAATGCATATCAAGTCGCGCCAGGGCAGGCTGACGACCTGAATAGTTACAGAATAATTCTGTAATCTTAGTGCCTTGGTGTCTTAGTGGCTGAATAATTACAAGTTGAGGAAGAAATGAAGCGCTACAAGGTGCAGAAGACTTACCAGCAGATCAACCAGAAGATCAGAGATGGCGAGGTCGTCGTGGTCACGGCTGAGGAACTTATCGACATCCTGAAAGGAAATGGCCCGGTCGAGACAGCCCGCGAAGTGGATGTCGTTACCACCGGAACCTTTTCGGTCATGTGTTCATCCGGGGCCTTTATCAATTTTGGCCACTCTGTCCCGGGGATTAAAGCCTCTAAGGTATGGTTCAATAATGTCCCGGCGTACGCTGGCATAGCTGCTGTGGACTGCTATATCGGGGCCTCTGAACCGTGTGAGGAAGACCCACTGAACAAGGTCCACCCCGGAGAATTCAAGTATGGTGGCGGCCATGTGATTCACGACCTTGTTGCCGGCCATACGGTTCACCTCAAGGCGACTGCCTACGGAACCGATTGTTATCCCAATCGATCCATCGAAAAGGATGTTAGCCTGAGAACCCTCCCACAGGCCGTTCTGTGTAACCCGAGGAATGGGTATCAAAACTATAACTGTGCAATAAACTTGAGTAATAAAACCATTTACACCTATATGGGTACGCTTCGCCCGAATGCAGGAAACGCAAACTATTGCTCTGCTGGACAGCTCAGCCCATTGATGAACGATCCCTATTGCAAGACCATCGGCATAGGCACAAAGATCTTCCTTGGGGGAAGCCAGGGATTTGTCACGTGGCACGGCACCCAGCACAAATCCAGGGTCAGGAGAACTAAGAAAGGAATTCCCCTTGTCCCGGCCGGCACCCTATGCGTGATGGGAAACCTGAAAAAGATGAGCCCAAGGTGGCTTGTGGGCGTGAGTATCCAGGGGTATGGCTGCTCGTTGGCTGTCGGCCTGGGTGTTCCGATTCCAATCCTAAATGAAGAGATTGCTGAATTCACGGGCATTTCAGATGATGAGATATTTACCCAGATTGTAGACTATGGAATCGACTATCCGCGGGGTATATCAAAGAGCTATGGGGAGGTTAGTTATAGCGAGCTAAAGAGTGGCGCCATCCGATTCAACGGCCAGGACGTGCCGACTGTGCCTCTTTCGAGTGTGGTTCGGGCAAGGGAGATTGCACAGACGCTGAAGAAATGGATACAGAAAGGGAGGTTTACCCTGGGTGAACCCCAGCAGTTGCTTTCTTCGGTGTAAATGTGTTTGTTGTGTCTGTCGTGTCTGTCGTGTTCTTACTTATCTATTGCAATAAACTCAATGAACCCAATAGACCCAATAGACCCAATAGACCCAATAAACGCAATTAACTCTGGAGCGATTTGAGCGACAGGGCTAAGGAAAGGTAACCAATAACTTTGAAAGAAAACACCTTGTCAGAGAGTCCTGTCCGGGCGAAAAAGAACATCCTTCGAGAATATGGCGAGGCAATCTTCATCGCGGTTATCCTTGCCCTTTTCATCCGCACCTTTGTCGTGCAGGCATTCAAAATCCCCTCCGGTTCCATGAAGCCAACGCTTTTGGTCGGGGATCATATTCTGGTAAATAAGTTTATATACGGTATAAAAATTCCATTTTTAAACATCACTCTTATCCCTCTCAAGAAGCCCAAGTCAGGGGATATCGTGGTATTCAAATTCCCTGAAGACCCCAAGAAAGATTTTATAAAACGGGTTGTTGCCGTAGAGGGCGATACAGTCCAAATCCGCAACAAAAAGGTCTACATAAATGACAGGCCCATGGAGGATCCCTATGGCACCCATCTTGATCCTCACTCTATCCGGGGCGCGGCTCAACCGCGCGATAACTTCGGTCCTGTCACCGTTCCCCCCAATTCCCTCTTTGTCATGGGAGACAACCGCGATCACAGCTACGATAGCCGATTTTGGGGGTTCGTGAACCTGTCAGCGGTCAAAGGGAAAGCCTTTATTATGTATTGGTCATGGGACAAGGAAAATTCAGGTATCAGGTGGAGACGATTGGGACGCCTTATACACTGAAGCCGGCAATGGTCGAGTGGTTGAAAGAAGCAGGGAGCAGGGAGCAGGGAGCAAGGTCGAGTAGTCGAGTCGGACTGAAACATTCAACGACTCAACAAACTCAACAAACCCAATGAACCCAACAAACCTATGAAATTTGCCAAGAAAGATATCCTCGATGTGGAAAGTCTTTCCGTTGAGGAAATTCAGACCATCCTGGATACTGCGGAAACCCTGAAAGAGATATCGACCCGTCCTATTAAAAAAGTGCCGACCCTCCGCGGCAAGACCGTTATCCACTTCTTCTACGAACCGAGTACCAGAACCAGAACCTCTTTTGAGGTTGCAGCAAAAAGGCTAAGTGCCGATACAGTGAGTATTTCGGCCTCCACGAGCAGCATTGCCAAGGGCGAAACCCTGGTTGATACTGCCAGGAATCTTGAAGCCATGAACCCGGATGCCATTGTTCTCCGCCACCCTGCCGCCGGGGCACCTCATATGCTGGCCCGCCTGATCCAGGCCTCTGTAATCAATGCCGGTGACGGTATGCACGCCCACCCCACGCAAGCGCTCCTGGACATGATGACTGTCCGGGAGAAAAAGGGCCGCCTTGCCGGACTCAGGATCGCCCTTATCGGTGATATTGCCCATAGCCGTGTAGCCCGTTCTAATATCGTCGGTTTCATCAAAATGGGGGCAAAGGTTATCCTGGCTGGCCCACCCACCATGATCCCGATGGGGATTGACGCTTTAGGCGGACTTGTTAGGTATCATGTTCAGGAGGCGACCAGGGATGCTGATGTTGTCATGGTACTGCGTATTCAGAAAGAGCGCCAGGAGGCATTTCTATTTCCTTCTGAGCGGGAATATGCACAATGTTATGGATTGACCGAGGAAAAGCTTGCTGGAGCTAAGGAAGATGTCCTGATCATGCACCCTGGACCAATTAACCGAGGCATTGAAATAGCACCTGAGGTTGCTGATGGTCCTTACTCGGTTATCTTAGAACAGGTTGCCAACGGCGTGGCTGTCCGAATGGCGCTCCTTTATCTTCTTTTGGGAGGCCGGTGAGGTTATGGAAATCTCGAGATACCTGATTAAAGGCGGACGCGTCATCGACCCCGAAACTGGTGTTGACGGCTTATTCGATATCCTCATTGAGGATGGGAAAATAGCTTCCATCGAAAATCCGCAATCCGCAATCCAAAATCCAAAATCCAAAATCATTGACGCCACTGGCAAACTTGTCACACCCGGTCTTATTGACATGCATACCCACCTGCGGGAACCAGGCCACGAGTACAAGGAAACCATTGAAACGGGCTGTTTGGCCGCCGCCCACGGAGGATTTGCAACCATATGCTGCATGGCGAATACAGACCCGGTGAATGACAATCAGTCAGTCACAGATTACATCCTCAAGAAAGCAAGAATGGCTGAGACCGTCCGTGTTTACCCTGTGGGCGCTATAAGCCGGGGACTCCGTGGGGAAAATCTGGCCGACTACGGGGAGCTGAAGGCAGCCGGTGTTGTGGCTGTCTCTGACGACGGGAACCCGGTTATGAATGCTCAGTTGATGCGGCGCGCCCTGGAGTACGCTAAAGGGTTCGGGCTTTTGGTCATCGCCCACTGCGAGGACCGAAATCTTACGGCAAACGGGGTTATGAACGAGGGGATTACGGCCACCCGTTTAGGGCTTCCAGGCATACCTAATGCCGGAGAGACCGTGATGGTGGCCAGAGACATCGCCCTGTGTGAACTCACACGCGCATCTCTCCACATCGCTCATGTGAGTGCCGAAGGCTCAGTACGACTGATCCGCGAGGCCAAGGCGCGCGGACTACCGCTTACGGCTGAAACTGCACCTCACTATTTCTCCCTGACCGAAGAGGCCGTGATTAACTATGATACAAATGCCAGGGTGCATCCACCCCTTCGCACGGCAAAGGACAGAGATGCAATCCGGCTGGCCCTCGCCGATGGTACGATTGATGTCATTGCCAGCGACCATGCGCCACACTCCAGTATTGAAAAGGATTTGGAGTTCGAGCAAGCGGCCAACGGCATGATCGGACTGGAGACGTCTCTGCCCCTGAGCTTGCAATTGGTGGAGATGGGCCTGATGAAGCTAAATGACCTGGTCGCCAGGATGTCGATCAACCCGGCCCGGATTCTCAATCTCGCCCACATTGGTCTGAAGCCCGGAAACCCCGCCGACCTGACAATCATTGACCTAAAAAAGAGATTCACCGTTGATGCCAACGCCTTTCAATCCAAGAGCAGAAACACGCCTTTTAACGGCCGGGAGCTCAAAGGGAGGGCGGTCTTGACCATGGTGGGAGGGAAGATAGTCTTTGATGAGGCACGGGAGTAACATTAACGCATAGCGCATGGCGCAGAGCGCATAGCGTAAAAAAAATGCTATGCGCCATGCGCTATGCGGAGCAAAGCTCCATTGACCACTGACCAGTGACCAATGACAAATAACAACGAACAACGGACAACGGACAACGGACACCCGCATTTGCTCGTTGTAGATGATGACCTGAGCATGCGCGAGATGCTGGAGGTCATGCTTGCATCAGAGGGATATGATGTCAACTGTGCAGAGGACGGCACAAAGGCGATCCGCATGCTGGAGAAGACGGACTATGACCTCATCCTTTGCGATATCAGAATGGGATCTGTAGGAGGCATCGAGGTCCTCCGTGAGGCGAAGAGCCGTCGGCCCCAAACCGTGGTCATCATGATTTCAGCGTTTGCAACCACCGAAACCGCAGTGGAGGCCATGAATGAGGGCGCCTATGACTACATTCCCAAACCTTTTGACGTTGATGAGGTCAAACAGACGATCAGAAACGCCTTGGAGAGAAAGACCCTTGAACGCGAAAAGGAGATCCTGGATGCCGAACTGAAAAAGACGTACCACTTTGGAAACATTGTGGGTAACAGCCCCGCCATGATGAAGATCTACAGCACAGTTAAGCAGGTGGCTGATACACGAACCAATCTCCTCATTACCGGAGAGAGTGGCACCGGAAAGGAGTTGATCGCACGGGCGATCCATGAAAATAGCGCCAGAAAGGATAAACCATTTACGGTCATTCACTGTGGCGGCATTCCGGAAACCTTGATGGAAAGCGAACTCTTTGGCCACAAAAAGGGGGCCTTTACAGGAGCCATTGATCACAAAAAGGGGCTTTTTGAGGCGGGTGACGGCGGCACGGTATTCTTGGATGAGGTTGCAGAGCTCACACCTGCTATCCAGGTTAAAATCCTCCGGGTAGTCCAGGAAAAGGCCTTCAAGCCAGTGGGAGAGACCCGCGATATTGAGGTAGACGTCCGGATCATTTCAGCCACGAATAAGAATCTGGAAGGTGAGGTGATTGCCGGAAACTTCAGGGAAGACCTTTTCTATCGCCTGAACGTTATCCATATTGATATCCCTTCGCTCCGGGAAAGGATGGAGGATCTGCCGGCCTTAGCCCAACATTTTCTGGAAAAATATGCCAAGGAAATGGGCAAATCGATCCAGAAACTCTCATCGTATGCCCTGGACATGCTTGAACGATATGATTTCCCAGGAAATATCAGGGAACTTGAAAACATGATCGAACGAAGTGTGTCCCTTGCCACTACCAACATTATTCTCCCTGAAAGCCTTGCCCTTTCCACGTACAAGAGGGAAGGAAAAAGGGCAAGAAAAGACGAATTCCTGGAGTTTGACATCCCGCCGACCGGCCTTGATTTGGACTCCGTGCTGGCCGATGCGGAGCGAGGATATTTGTTGAAGGCATTGAAGGTCGCAGGTGGGGTCAAGCAGAAGGCCGCAGAGCTTCTTGGGGTAAGCCTGCATTCATTCTGGCACCGGCTAAAAAAACTTAACATTGAAACAAAGAAAAACGGTTGATTTATTTACAGTTTGTAGGCAACGACTCTGGAGGACCTTTGAACCGCAAAAGCGAGCGCATTCCCCGCAGGTTCTGCCTGACGGCAGTGCTTTGCGGGCTGCGGGGTTAGCGAGCGAA
>JAGMBW010000161.1 GCA_023129535.1 Desulfobacterales bacterium | reverse complement strand
AAAATGGCAAACTTCCTTACGGTCGAAGGTTCCCCGCAGCTTGCTGCGGGGAACTTTAAAAAGTCCCTTCTTGTCATTGCGAGCGAAGCGAAGCAATCTCGATTTTATCGAATAATCAAACGTCTCGGAATTTCTACAACCTATTGAAATTCCAGCGACTTTAGTCGAGTGGTTAAATAGTCGAGTCGTCGAGTCGTAAAGTCCTTGAACCACTCGACTAATCAACTACTCGACCACTCGACCAATTGCGGAGCGGAGCGGAGCTAAGTTCAATGGCTTGTGAAAATCAAAAACAATTTTGTGGTTTCCACAAACGGCCCTGCTATAAACTTATGGTCCTGAAAACGACAAGGACCTGCAAAGGGAAGTGAGTACTTGATTTTATGTAATAAAAGAAGGTGGTAACACGCAATGACACATAAAACTATGAAAAGGGATAGCCGGGTGGTATAGTTTTTGCTTCTTAGCGAGAAACAGAATAGTTAAGGTATGATTCTACCAAGGGAGGAGGTGAGCAAGAAAAAAGCAAGTTCATTAAATTCCTTAAACCGAGAATTTGATTGGCGCCAATTCTCGACATAACGTACATCCGAAAAGGAGGTTTCAACATGTTACAAAAGCTGAGAAAAAAGAACCAAAAAGGTTTTACCCTGATTGAGCTGATGATCGTTATTGCCATCATCGGCATCCTCGCAGCGATTGCGATTCCGAACTTCATAAGCTATCGGAAACGGGCTTACGAAAGGTCGGCCCACGCAGACGTAAAGAATGTCTACACCGCGGCAATGGCATATTTGACAGACAATCCTGGTGCTGACATATCCTCAATGGATATGCTGACGGCATCTGGTTTCAGGAGTACCAGTAAGGTAACCACAGGTATTGAGGCCCACGGCGTGGACCTATTTACGCTATCTGCCAAGCATGTCAGTGGTGATTATACTTTCACCATTACCGAGGACGGTACATCCGGTAGCGCTAAAGAATAATATATTCAAGTGTAACTGATAGGAATAGGATACCTGTACAATCAGCGATAGAAGCAGCTCCAAACTTAGGGGGCTGCTTCTATTTGTTTTAGGCGCATGGCAATTCTTTGATAGTTTGCATCTTCGGGCAAGAGTTTGAGGTAGATGGTATAATGTTTGGCAGCAGCATGATACATACCCTTTTTATCATACGCTGATCCCAAATAGTAATACAGCCTTCCATCATCAGGAACCATCCGTTTGACTCCTTCAAGGTAGTCTATTGTCTTGTCTATCTTTCCCATCTTAAGATAGGTCATACCTATATTTATAATGGGGGCTTCGGTTTTTGGATCAAGTTCAAGGGCCTTTTCGTATTGCTCGAGTGCCATTTTAAACTTATGCTCCATGAAATAGACGCTCCCCAACAGATTGTAAATTCCAGCATTTGCCGGTGATAGAGAAATGGCCTCCTTGAGGCGTGCCTCGGCCCCGTCATAATCCTTCTTGAGGTAATAAACATTGGCGATATTGCTCAAGATGAGCCCCTTGTCTTCGGGCCCAGAGGCGATCCAGTAGACTTTTTCAAACATTTCAATTGCGACCTCATGTTTTTTTTGATCCCTGTAGGCAACGGCAAGATTGAAATATGGCCTGAAAGATTTGGGGCGTTGGGCAGTTGTGTCTGTCCACAAGGTAAGTTCGCTTCGCCAGGACAGATTTCGATTTAGCGTCCCAAAGGCGTACCATTGCAGTAGGATGCATACGAAAAGAAAAGGAAGGGCCATGGTCAGTCTTTGCTTTCGGCTGCGCCATATATGCCACCAGCGCACCATCAACTGACCTGTGATGATACAAAACCCAGCAGACGGGAGATAAAGATAACGCTCAGCCATGAATGTGCCATCATCTGATAAGGGAACAAGGTTTAGTACTGGCGTCAGTGTCACGATAATCCAGGCAAGCATCAGAAAAGAAGGTTTTGAATATGAATAGGTATAATAAACCAGGCCGCCATAACATGCGGCAATCCCCAGAGATACCCAGAACATAGGATCCAGGATAGACGTAATCAACTGCGTTTCATAATGGACCGTGAGATTCACAGGGAGCACAAGAAGTCTGAGATATGTCCCAAACGTCTCAGGGACTGTGAGGACCCTCATCCAGAAGGTTTCCCAGTGCATGAACTTTATACCGTGTGCAGGGAGCACCACGGACCTTACCACAAGATATACCAGGATGATGATCATATATGGAGCTGTTCTTTTAGCTATCCTCAGAAGCTTTTTCTTCATGTTTATATGTTGGAGACTGTATTCATAACATGCTAAAATAAAAGGAAATGTGAGGGCATACTCTTTGCTGAACAGAGATAGTGAAAACGCAAGAAGGGAGAGGCTATAATAGGCCAGTCTGGATTTTTTCGTTGTTTCCCTCCCCCCTGGCGGGGGAGGGTCAGAGCTTGCGCCGTACGTGATACGGGGGTGGGGGGTGAGCCTTTCCTTTCTATCGGACTTCAAGTAGAGGACAAAAGATAAGATATAGAAAAAACTTGAAATAATATTGTTTCGACCATTTATCCAGGCAACATCTTCGGTATGCACCGGATGCCATGCAAAGCATAAGGCACCCAAAAAGGCCAGCCTACGGTCCTGAAAAAGGATAGCCGCTACCCAGTACACACAAAGTGTGGTAAGGACATGAAAAATGATATTGGTCAAGTGATACCCGGAAGGGTCCTGATTCCAGAGATATCGGTCCAGCAGAAAAGTTAGATTGGGAAATGGCCGATAGTAGCCGGTATAACGGTCTCCGAACAGGTTGTCCTGACAGGTAAGCAACTCTTTGAGGTTCTTCCATTGCCAGATGTTGTAATGCTCGACAAATAGAGCCCTGTCATCCCATACAAAGTCGCCCTGAAGTGTATTGGCGTATATCAGAAATGATGCCGCAACAAGCGCCAGAACAATCAACAGACCTTTCGAGATCTTCCATTTTTTTTGTAACGAGCACATTTTTTTGTTAATATCAAAGCAATCAATACTTGTAAAGTGTCCTTGGGTTCAACCAGCAATTCTCGGTGAAAATCAGTGTGAGATTGCGGAGCCTGTTCCGAGCGTAGCGAGGAATCTCATTTAGCCCATGTTCGGCCCAACCCTTCGCTTTTCTCAACCACCAGTTCCGGGTTTGCTTCGGCTCCGCCTCGCAACCGCTGTCGCTCCTCGCAATGACATTGCGAAAATGGTTTTGTCATTGCGAGCGAAGCGAAGCAATCTCAAAGCATCACAAATTCACCGAGAATTGCTAAAGTTTAACAGAGACATATGAGTTCTGATCAACACCAACACCTAAAAATGCCCTCCTTAATCGGCTTGATGGTTTTCGGCGGGAGTTTCCTGGTCTATCTACGGACAATGTGTCCGACCGTGTATCCGGGCGATAGCGGTGAATTCATTGCCTCAGCCTATTGTCTTGGCAATCCTCACAACTCAGGCTACCCGCTCTATGCGTTGATCGGCAAGATATTCAGCCTGATCCCTCTGGGAAACGTTGCCTTTCGGCTGAACCTCATGTCCGCCTGTTTTGGTAGCCTGGCCGTATGGCTGACCTACAGGATTATTATGCGGATGACACACTCTCTCATACCCGCACTTTCTGCAGCGCTATTGTTCGCCTTCTCTTCCACGCTATGGTCGCAAACCTCGTGTGCAGAGGTCTACACATTTCATGCCTTTTTTGTCGCCCTGTTCATAGCACTGCTTTTCTGGTGGCATGAGACCATGTCCCTTGACCGCCTACTTGTGTTCGCATTTGTGGTTGGGCTTAGTTTTGGAAATCACATGCAGACCGTAATGCTGGCTCCAGCAATATTTACGCTTATCATATGGTCGAATCGCAAAATCTTATTCAATCTTAGGAATTTTTTATTATTGACCTTTTTCTTTGCCCTTGGCTTGTCTGTCTATCTCTACTTGCCGATTCGAACCGAGGCAGGCACTTCTATTCACTGGGGAGACCCGGACACAATTGGACGCTTACTTCACCACGTGACGGCAAGTGCACATCGCCATGGATATGTGCTCACCAAATCGTGGGTCACATACGGAGTACGGCTCGTAGCTGCCCTTAGAGAGATGATCGCACAGTATCACGTCTTTTTGGTCTTCGCAGCCATAGGGTGGATCAGGCAAGAAGGCTTGAAGTGGAAGATTTTCTGGATCCTTGTGCTCCTTTTTGATCTGGTTTACACGATATTTCTGAATGTGATTTCTATGGAAATTACCCCCTTCCAGATTCCCAGTTCCATTGTAGCCGCCATCCTTATTGGGTACGGACTGGCCTACACCTTGCAGCGCCAGTTTACTTCTTCTGTCGTAAGCCGTATCTGGAAACGATGCCTCAAACCAGCTTTTCTCTTCTTCCCTATAATTTTGCTGAGCATGAATCTCTACCAAAATGACCAGACTTCCAACTATACAGCCTACGAATACGGAACAAATATCTTAAGAAGCATTCCTGAAGGTGCTACTTTGCTCATTGGGGGAGACAACATTCTTTTCCCCATCGCCTACCTGAGATTGGTGGAAAATGCACGACCTGATTTAGCTCTCTATGATCGCCACAATCTATTTTTCAAGATGCCATTTCTCTACAGGGACGGTCCTACTTTTTTCGGCAAATGGGAAAAGCTAAGATGCATCATAGAGGCAGAACTTGCCAAAATCAGAGAGTATGTTTACATAGCCGTATTTAACAAAGACGTCATCTCAGATCGAGGGTTCGACCTGATCCCGCACGGCCTGACGTATAGGATCGCACCCCGGGACAAATTCGAGTCCGCTCTCAGAGAGGAGATCAACCTCTGGCCATATTATATATGGGAAAGCGTGAATGGCTCATTTTATCGTGACTATATGAACAGATCGGTCACAGGTTATTTTTTCCTAAAGATGGGTAGAGATTTAATATTTATGGAGAAAAAATCGTTAGGAATAGAAGTGCTCAAGAAGACGTCATCCATTGCTTACAACGATCAGGTCCTGCATAGGGACCTTGCCGTTTTCTACACCGATATGGGAATGTATGAAGAGGGGCTAACTGAATTGAAAATCTGTTCACGACTTTCCACAGACGCTGGCATGCTGCACAATACCTGGGGATACTATTATGATAAAACCGGACATATTCCTGAAGCAATCGAGGCCTTCAAGAAGTCAATTGCTGCCAATCCTCAAGACTTCAATACATATAACAATTTAGGGTTGATGTATCTGAAAGCAGGAAGACGCAATCAGGCAAGAGAAGCATTCAGGAAATCTCTCTTGTTAAACCCAGAGCAGCCCAAACTAATTACTTTTTTGAAAACAAAGGGATTATAATGCCTGTATCGCAAGATCATCCTCAGGTGTCCATAGTGATCCCGCTTTACAATGAGGCTGGTTGTCTGGAAACCAATGTCACCCTGATAGAGAATTACTTGAGAACGGTACAACTGGACTATGAAGTGGTACTCGTCAATGACGGAAGCTCGGATGCCACAAAGGCCTTCTGTGATGCCATTGTCAACCAGAGTCCACCCGTACGCTTGATAAGCTACCCTGTAAACCGTGGCAAGGGGTTTGCGGTCAAAACAGGTGTACTGGATGCGCTCGGAGAATACATAATTTTCATAGATGCTGACCTGGCCGTGCCGGTTCATTTCATTGGCGCATGTCTAAAACGACTGGAAGCCGGTAGGCCAATAGTCATCGGCTCCAGACATCTGCCTGGGTCCTCTTTCAAGGTGCGGGAAGATCCTTTGCGCCAGTTTTTGGGGGAAATCTTCCGAAGATTTTCACGACTGAGCCTTAGCTTAAAAGTCTCTGACATTACGTGCGGCCTAAAGGGTTTCCACAAGAAGGCTGCCGTTGATATCTTTTCCCGCTCAAAGATTGACAGATGGGGCTATGACGCCGAAATCATCTTTCTTGCCCAGAAACTCGGTTACAGGATCGCCGAAATACCGGTGGATTGGTATCACTCTTTCGATTCCAAGGTTAGAGTGGGCATTGCTTCCATCAAAACACTCACCGAAATGTTCCAGATATCCTATTATCATCTCACAGACAGTTACGATCTGGGCTGCCATGGAAAAAGACGAATATAGGATCATGCACGACATTGAACAGTCCTACTGGTGGTTTGTAGGGAAACAGTTCTTGGTCAAGAGTATCTTAAAGGGGTTTTCTTTAAACAACCCAAAGCAGAACAGGATACTCGACATTGGATGTGGAACCGGCATTATACTGAAGCTTGCAGAAAGTTTTGGACTGGCCTACGGTATGGAACTGTCATCGGAAGCTATCCGTTTCTTGAGGAAAAGAGATTTGAACCTCGTTACGCGCTCAGATGCCAATCAATCCCTTCCATTCAAAAGCAACACTTTTTCAGCCATAACATGCCTTGACCTGCTCGAGCACCTTGACAATGACTTCGACCTACTGAAGGAGATATTCCGAGTCTGCAAACCAAGAGGCCATCTCGTTGTCACTGTACCTGCCTTTGACATTCAATGGAGCCCCCATGACATTGCCCTGCACCATAAGCGACGCTACACAAAGGCCCAGATGCTAAAGATGATCCGTGAATTCGATTGGAAAGTCCTCAAGTGCAGTTATTACAATACCATCCTTTTTCTCCCCATCCTTGCTATAAGAAAGCTCAAAACACGTCTATCTGATAACACACACGGTCGCTCTGACTTCTTCATAAAGCTGCCGGCATGTGTGAATCGCGCCCTGTCATTGTTGTTCGTTTCTGAGATCCGTTGCCTTAAATATCTGAATTTGCCTTTTGGTGTTTCACTTTTCTTGATTCTTCAGAAGCCTGAAGGGGCTGAGCTAAAGCCGCAATAGAATGGAAAGATCCAGAAAAAGACTATTGGAACTCTTCCCCATCTTTCTTCTCACCGTATCAGTACTCATATTCTTTGCCAAAGTTATAGTCAGCGACAAACCCCTGTTTGGCTCAGACTTTGTATTATATTTTTACCCTGTGAAAAGGTTTATTCACGACTACGCGCTCACCCATCACACGCTTCCATTCTGGAATCCCTATCTGTTTTCCGGCACACCTTTTATTTCAAACATTCAGGCATCCATGTTTTATCCCCTTGGGTTTCTTTATTATTTGATTCCTCCTGAATACGCCTATGGATACTCAACAGCACTGCATTGCATTCTGGGCAGTATGTTTATGTATATTTTTATGCGTACACTTTCAGTATCACCGGCGGGGGCGCTTTTGTCCGCCATTATCTTCACCTTCAACGGCTTTTTCATGGCCCACCTCTATGCCGGGCATCTAACCTTTGTCCAGAGCTATATATGGATTCCACTCATCTTTTGTTTTGCGTATAGATTTCTTAAGACAACGCACTTCAAATGGCCACTGTTCGCTGGTTTGTCCCTTGGAATTCAAATCCTGGGAGGATTCCCGCAGATTGCCTTTTATACCATCCTGGGCATCTTGGCCTTTGGTGTTTTTTATATGGGAATTTCTCTAAAAGCCCGCCAAATCAAAAATCTCATCAGGATAGGATTCGGCCTCGCCATTGTGGTATTCATAGGTTTTGGTTTTGCTGCAATTCAAATTCTCCCAACTCTGGAGTTTACGCGGCTTTCGGGCCGCACAGGAGGTGTAAGCTACTGGTTTGCAACGCTTGATTCCCTTCACCCCAAGATGTTCTTAGCCTTTCCGCTTCCCGATATTTTTGGAAATGTCGTTGATCAAACCTACTGGTTGAGCCCCAAGGATTGGCATTTTTGGGAAACGTGCGGCTACGTCGGCATCCTCCCGCTTTGTCTCATCTTTGTCTCAGCCCCAAACACAAGTAGCCTTCGCAATATCCGCTATTTCTTTGCAGGTCTTATTGCCCTGGCCCTGTTTCTGGCATTGGGCAAATACAATCCGCTGTATCCTCTTGTTTACAAGCTGCCAGGATTTCACAGTTTTCGCATTCCTGCCCAGATCTTGTTTCTGTATGTGTTTGGCGTTGCTGTATTGTCGGGAATTGCCCTACAATACACAGAAGATGATTCCCTAAAACTCACAAAGAGTTTGAGAATCTTCCTTATGCTGGGAGGACTCGCATTCTTGTTCCTCATTATCGCCATGCACCTGTTCCCTTATCATTTCTTTTTCCATCTTTTTAAGACCTTTGCAGAAGAATCCATAGGCCCCACCTGTGTCGAAAAGATACAAGAAAAAATTGGCTTTTCAGTAAACAGATCAGCCTTGCTTTTTTTCAGTGCAGCCGTGGTACTGATACTATTCCAGAGAAAAAAAATTAGTAGAACTCTATTTAAGACCATCGTTCTAGTTGCGGTGATGACGGATCTGGGCCTTTATTCTGTCCAGTTCATCAAGCCTCACGAATTCAGCACTTCTAAGGAAAAGCAAAGCCTTGTTAACGAGCTAAGATGCGATTCTGAACCAGGGAGGATATTAACTTCAAAAAGTGGGTTTTTGCCAAATGACGGCCTCCTATATCGGTTTCCGAGTATTGGAGGGTATGATCCTCTTATCCTTAAAAGATATATTCTTTATTTACAGGCAAGTCAACAGTTACCACCGGAGAAACACGTGCTAACGATTTCTTTTCTCAATGACCATAATCACAAGTTTTTGAAGATGCTAAACCTCAAGTACATAGCCCAGGACAAACGCGTAGCTACATTAGATACGTTCGTTCCCAGGGTCATCATTGTAAACAAGGCGGCAGTCAAACCAGCACAAGAAATCCTCGATTTTATGATGGGAGACAGCTTCGATCCCTTTAAGATGGTAGTGCTTGAGCCTGAATCACAAGCTTTTGTACTACAAGAAAACAACAGCAAAAACATTGAAGGCTCATGCTTCATTACACATTATGATAATGAAAGTATCAGAATCAAAACTTCAGCCAATCAAGCATGCTATCTTGTCTTGAGCGAAATGTTCTATCCCGGATGGGAGGCCACAATAGACGGAAAAAACGTGCCAATCATTTGCGGCAATTACATATTCCGCGTCATCCCTCTGGAGCCGGGAAAACATGATGTAGAATTACGCTTTGTCTCCTGGCCTTTTCGCGTGGGGGCAATAATATCCCTGTTGACCTTGATCTCTTCCACAGGATTTATCATTGTGAGCAGAAAGTATTCCAATGCATCGCCAAAAGATAATAAATGACTAAGACTGCATTATACTCTACAGCATGCGCCTCAAAAAAACGTCCCGGCATCTCATTCTTGATCGTTGCCATCATTCTGTTGGCCATGACTGCGGCTATGTTTGGCGATGTTTTGTTTTCAAAGGAAATGATTGTTCTATCAAAATCCCAAACGGATCTGTTCGATCAATTTGCCTATTGGAGGGAGTTTGGTTTTAATCAACTGAGACATGGAGTCCTTGCATTATGGAATCCACATGTTTTTTCGGGTGTGCCGTTTTTTGGAGGATTTCAATCAGCATTGCTCTATCCTTTGAATGTTCTTTACTCGATATTACCTCTTTCAAGGGCAATCAATATCAGCATCGCACTCCATGTTTTTCTCATTGGTATATTCATGTATCTATGGACCTCACATCGCAGGCTGCATCCACTCGCCTCCCTTCTTTCCTCAATCCTCTTGATGTTCTGTGGGGCCCACTTCATGCAAATTCAAGCCGGACATCTGCCCCATTTGTGCACCATGACATGGGCCCCTCTTGTGTTCCTCTCAATTGACGGATTCTTTGAGAAACGTTCATTGGGATGGTGTCTGCTTGGCATGTTTGCCATTACCATGCAGATACTTGCCGGATATCCGCAGCACGTCTTTTTTACTGTCGTTGCCGCGGCAATCTATTCTGGACTTTGTATCTTCAAGTCTAAACGCCGGATAATAATAGTTTTAGGGCTCTTGAGCATGTATGCTGGGGCCAGCGCATTGGGAGCGGTTCAGCTTTTTACCGGAATTCAGGTAGCAGGTGAAAGTATTCGAAGCTGTGGTCTCTCCTACGAATTTGCCTCAAGGTTCTCATTTCCGCCGGAAAACTTGCTCACGCTGTTGGCACCAGGTTTTTTTGGTAATGGTATCACCTTGCCGTATTGGGGGCGCTGGTATTTGTGGGAAATGTCGCTCTTTGTGGGTGTAACAGGCCTTTTCTTGGCAATATGCGGCTCCGTCTACGGTAAAGGAAGTATCCGCCGTTTTTCAGTACCTATGGCCCTGTTGCTCCTTCTACTTGCTTTGGGCGGATATACACCGTTATTTAAGATTCTTCATACCTGGGTTCCTGGTTTCGACAAGTTTCGAGGCAACTCAAAGTTTATATTTCAGGCTTCTCTTTTCATTACGATGCTTGCAGGAATTGGCCTGGACTATCTTATAAGATATAGACGTATTCATCGAAGAACAATTTTCGCAATCTTGATTGCTGGTCTCATCGTTGGAGCCGTAGCGCTATGTATTCGACATTCAGCACTGGGGACAGATTCGATGGGGTGGTGGGGCCAATCCATGCGTGCGGTATATCTTGAAAATGAGTCATATCTTACGGAAAAGTATTACAAAGATCCTTGTTTTGTGCAAAGGGCCGGACTTTTCGCATCGAAATCTTTGATGGTTTGCGCTGGTACCTGTCTCTTGTTATCTCTTCTCCTTTTTCTCTCAAGCTTTTCTTACAAAATGGTTTATGTGATCGCGCTGGTGGCCATAGTTGAGATCTTTATTTTTGGAAGAGCTTCGCTTGCAACTTTTAACCTCTCATCTATCCGGGTACCTGAGATCGAGAAAATCTTAGCTGGACATGCCGGCGATTATCGCATATTCAACGTTGCCAATTCGAACAGTGCCATGATTACAGGCACGCAGGACATCTGGGGATATGATTCGGTGGTATTGAGACGCTATGCAGAGTTCATGGCCTTTACTCAGGGATATTCTCCTGATGTTGCGACTCAATATGTTGACTTTTCTCGATTTAATCGACTGTACAAGATGCTACGGTGCCGGTTTGCTTTTATTCCTGAGGGAGGCAAAATCGGAATTATTGAGGATAAGGATGTTATGCCACGATTGCAGTTGATTCAAGATTATGTGGTCATGCAAAATCGCGACCAAATTTTCGATATGATGGAAGATGCTTCGTTTGATCCGCGTAAAAAGGTGATTCTCGAAACATACCCTGATCCTGAACCTATCGTTTCTGAAGAAAAAGGAATAGCCACGGTTGTTGACTCATCTACCGATCATCTGATCATTGAGGCTGATCTTCCGGATCATGCGATTTTGTTGATCACAGATGCATACAGCAATGGGTGGCTTGCCAGGGCTTTACCGGGAAGCAGTCAAAAGGAATATAAGGTTATGCCTGCGAACTATGTTCTCCGTGCGATCCCACTTTCAAAAGGACATCACCGGATTTGTGTTGAGTACTTACCCTTGGCATTCCAGATAGGAAAGTGGGTATCTCTTAGTGCGGTAATTGCTTATGTAATGTCGATTGGATGGTATTTCCGAAGAATATGGATTAGTGGCAAGGCAAAGGCATGAGCTATTGAGCCATTCACGATCGCTTAAGAAGAGAGAAATTCTGATATTTGCCTTCCTCATGGTCGGGCTTGGAGGCATTTTCTACAAACCGATCTTTTCCTGTGACATATGGCTCCATCTCAAGATGGGTGAGTATATAGTGGAGTACAACTATGTACTTCCAACAGCCGATCCATTTTCCTATACAACCGAGGGCAAGCCTCTCATATTCCACGAATGGCTTTCGCAAATCACCTTATATTTTGTTCACAATGCCCTCGGATTTAGCGGGCTTCGCATTATGCGGGTTTTTCTGGAATTGACCGCGCTCGCGTTCATATTTTGGGCTGCGCTTCAACTATCCCGCCGATTTCTGGTTGCCCTTCTGGTCCTTCTTGTTACAGCCTACCTGTTTCGAACCCGTTACCTGATAAGGCCCGAATTGTTTTCACTCCTATTCTTGACCTTATTTTATACACGGTTTATAACAGCGCGTAGGAGATTCAGTCATGTTTATTATATAGTCTTTTTTCTGTTATGCATTGCATGGATCAATTTACATCCATTTATGATATTTACGGGCGTAATCATTGCTATCCTTTCAATAGCCCGAATTGCTATGAGGATTCGGGGCATTAATAGGTGGTTCAGAATCACGGACTTGCCCTTTGACCCGAATATACTCTTCTTGCTCTTTTTGGTCGCATCCTTAATCAATCCGTATGGATACCATATCTACGGATACGTTTTTGGGACAACACCTATGGTTAAGCAATTCATTTGCGAGTGGCAGCCAATTTTCATCAGTCTGCAAAGAGGGTCTTTGAGATCCATCACAGGGGGAGTTTTGGCCTTTCCATTGATTATGAAAGGGCTTGTCATTGCCATAATAGTCCTTTTCCTGGTAGTCGTGGTCATTTCATATACAAGGAAGATACGATGGACAGTTGAGGATGTGCTCATGGGGCTTTTGATGAGTTACATGACCATAACAGCGGCCCGTTTCGCTTGGCTCCTTTTTGTCCCGGCTCTCCTTATTGTCAAGTATGGGAAACTCCACATGGACAATGGGAGGCTGCCGGAAAGGCTTAAGCCAATCATGCTCACGCTGCTGTGGGGAGGGGTGGCTATTTCTTGCTTGTACTGGGTCAGCGAGGGGTATTATAGAATTCCGCATAACCTCAGACATGAAATCCAGATTGAGAACTATCCAGATGTGCCTGTGAAGATACTGGCAGAGACAAATTTCTCCGGGAGACTGTACAATCCCGCTGGTTGGGGTGGGTATCTTATATACCATCTATACCCGAATTATAAAGTTTTCATAGATACTCGGACGCATCTCCACGGGGAGACCAGTGTGGTCACTTCTATGATGATCCAGTATCAATATCCAGGATTCGAAAAACTTATTGAGAAATGTGGATTTGACCTGCTCCTTTTCAAAAAGATGTTCGGCGATAAACGACCTTTTTGTTCCGCTGACTGGATACTAATATTTGAAAATGCAAACTCCGCAATGTATCTCAGAAATAATGTTCGGAACACAATGAACATGAAGAAGATTGTAGAGTACTACAAAGAGAAAAATCTCCCCTTTGATCCGAAAAAAGGTTTTGATCTTGAGGAATTAAGAAAGAATAAACATCTTTCAGAACGATACCGGTTAAGTTGATGGTGAGAACTTGATTAATGATTCTGGCAGAGATTTTTTCGAAAGGCCCTCGGTAAGGCTAACATGTGTGGCTTTAGGTCTATGCTTTCTTGTGTTCATTATGGTCTGGGGCCGTGCCTTTTATGGCTCGAGGCAGGCCTATCACGAGGGAGAGGCATATTTTGAGAAAGACCAATACATCAAGGCGATCACGTTTTTTGATCGTTCCATCCATTGGTACACGCCCTTCAATCCTTATGTCCGCCAATCAGCACAGCGTCTGTGGGAAATAGGGCTCCACGCCGAGCAAGAGGGTGACATCCGGCTGGCCCTCATAGCCACCCGCAACATACGGCGTGGCTTTTATGCCGCCAGGAGTTTTTATACCCCGGGAAAAGATTGGATCACCAAGTGCGATAAAAAGATCACCTCATTAATGGCCAAGGAACTCGAAGGCCAACAACGAGAAGGCAAGGTGGCTGTGCCGTCTGCCACACAGAAAGACGCAGAGCCTGACATCTTCTGGACGCTGATCCTTGAGGTGGGTTTCCTTGGATGGATCGGGGGTGTCATTGGCTTTTTAATACATGCCTTAACCCGGGGAGGCCCCCCTCAGCTCAAAACCAGGCCTGCCATCCTTTGGGGCCTTATGGTTATCATTTTCTATACCTTGTGGATCATTGGAATGACGAGGGCGTAGAGAGGCCTATGGTATTTAATATTCTTTTAATTGTGTGTGGATTTTTTTTAGTTGGTTCCGGAATCTGGAGCGCCTTCGCCAAAAAGCCCCCAATGGATACCACGGGAGCACTTCTCGCTTTGTTAGGATTGATAGCCTCCCTTGTTGGAGTTTTACTCATTTGTGTGCCAGGGTTTTTCACGTCGTAGATGAACAGATTCTTTGTAAATACTCTGGTACACGTATTTTCTGGATTCCCGCCTTCGCGGGAATGACGGGCAACAAGATACAGTTGTCATTCCCGCAAAAGCGGGAATCCAGGAGTGAATGGCCGGACTTATTGAGATATTACCCTTTTACTTGCAATGATTAGCCAAGAAAGTTTTGGACCACTGAATATTCGCCGATTTGCCTACTATACATTAGTCTTCGTGTTGCTTTCCCATATCCTGATCATCGGTCTCCTGTGTGCTACCCCACCCATATCCAGGGACGCCCTAATCTATCATCTAACTATCCCTAAGCTCTGGCTCAAGCACGGCGGGATCTATGAGATCCCGTGGTCATTTGCCTATTCTCCCATGAACATCAACCTTTTGTACCTGGCATCTCTTTGGCTGGGAAGCGATATTCTTTGCAAATTTGTCCACTTTGCCTTTGGCCTCGGCACGGCACTTTTAATCTACAGATATCTCAAACACGAAAAACTTGGCACAAACTGGGCACTTCTGGGCTCCCTTATGTTTCTCACCACCCCTATAGTGACCCGCTTGTCGTCAGAGGCTTACATCGATCTTGGTCTCACCTTTTTTGTGACCCTTGGCGTGCTGGCTCTCTCCATGTGGCGCAGGTCCAAATACTCACAGAACCGCTGGTTACTGGTATCCGGTGTGGCCACCGGCATAGCCCTTGGGAGCGATTACAGTGCCCTCATTGCACTGTTGTTCCTTGGACTCATGGTGGTCTACTTTTACGCTAAAGATACCCGGCGCCAAACAAAGGCTGTACTATATGGTATCTGCTTCGTTCTGATGGCTTTGCTTCTGTTCGCTCCATGGGGTATCAAAAACTACGTATGGACCAACAATCCTCTATACCCCCATTACAATAGTCTCTTTAATCCGTCTCCCGAACTCTCCGAGTCCGGGCAAATTCGCGAAAGGGGCGTCTCCGGCTTTTTTCATTTGCGGGAACTCATGTACGGAGAAAGCTTCTGGGAAACTCTGGCGATTCCTATACGCTTCTTTTTTGAGGGACGGGACAACTCCGAGCAATTCTTTGCTGGGAGGCTCAATCCCATTCTCATTCTGGCTGTGCCCTTTGCGTTCCTGGGCCAGACCATGAAACGAGACCGGGCATTATTTTTGAATTTTTCGGTTTTCTTTATTTGTGCAGTCTATTTTATTGGCGCAAAATACGTCCACCTCATCGTACCTACGTTACCTGTACTGACGCTGCTTTGCGTTGCAGGTCTTAAAAACCTCAGCGAGAGATTCACCAAACAGTATCTCATTGCATTCATTGTGTTTGTAAGCATCGGTATTGCTCTGCTGTTCAACAGCTTATACACAAGAGATCGATTTAATATGATCAGGCCACTGCCGTATATTCTCGGGAAGGAGACCCGCGATCAATTACTGTCACGAAACCTGGGAAGCTATCCTGCCATGCTCTACATCAACCAGCATCTGCCTGGGGACGCGCAGGTGTCCCTTATCTTAGTAGGAAATCGTGGCTATTACCTGGATCGGGCATATCGACTCCATCCCGGCTATGGTATGGAAACCGTCAAAGCTATGGTACAAGCAAGTGATAAACCAAACGCCTTTGTGGCCTACCTTCGGTCGTTGCACTCTACCCATCTCCTGGTACGAAATGATTTATTTGAAAAATACTTGCGGGACAACTTCGAGTCTGATGAGATCGAACGGTTTCTCGCTTTAACTTCGCGGTACTGGGAACGCCTTTACCAAGATCCTGGCTATACCGTTTTTCGGATTCGGGAAAGTGAATAGGAGGTTTAAGAGGCCATGGCCGCATCCCACGGGCTTACGCTTGTTCTTG
>JAGMBW010000160.1 GCA_023129535.1 Desulfobacterales bacterium | reverse complement strand
GGCGGATAACACCTAATTTTTCTGCCAGGGCCGATTCGGTCCACTTACATTCCGGGTCTGACGTTCAAAGGCCATTTCTTGTCCCCAGTTGAACCGCAAAAGCGAGCGCATTCCCCACAGCTTGCTGCGGGGAATGCGCTCGCTTTTGCTTTTCAAAATTCATTTTGGATGATTTTCTTTTTTGCGTCTGCCTCGTACAGGGCTGCTTTAGTAGCTCCGGCAGAGGCGGACAGGTTCGAAACATGACCATTTGTAGACCTTCGCCTGTTCATTGTTGAAAGTCAAAGCCTGTTGTGTAATACTATTAGATAAACTTGGAGTTGTTGACTGGGGAGGAATTACAAAATGAAAATCGGTCTTATGAATGACCCTTCGGCATCTGTCTATGATGAGATCATCTCTTTTGGCAAGGCCCATTACGATTTTGTAGATCTTACCATCGAAGGGCCTGACGCCCTCAATCCAGATCCGGAAAGGGTCCTTGTACTCCTCGACCAATATGATCTCTCGGTTGTGGGGCACACTGACCCGTGCCTCCCGTATGCCTACCCCATCAAGTCGGTGCGTCAAGCCTGTTTGCAGGAACTCGAACGCTGTGCTAAGATCTTTTCCGCCATGGGAGCAACGATCATGAACATCCATCCCTGTTATTGCTGTCCGCCAGCTATGAAGCAGGATCTGGTCCGGTTAAATATCGAGGCCTTAAAACCACTTGAGGAGATGGCCGCATCCCACGGGCTTACGCTTGTTCTTGAGAATTTCAAGGCACCGTTTGATTCTGTGTCCACATACGCCCAACTCCTCCAAGAGGTTCCAGGGCTTAAAATCCATCTCGATTTTGGTCACACAAATTTCGGAACAGACGACGCCGTGACATTTTGTAGCCACCTGGGTTCGCACATCAAGCACGTTCATTTCTCCGACAATCGTGGAACGGACGATCATCATATGCCATTGGGGGTCGGCAACATTGACTGGAAAAAGGGAGTGTCTGCCTTGAAATCGATTGGATACGATGGCACCATCACCCTGGAAGTCTTTTGCAATGACAGTACTGTGTTATTCGACTACTTAGAGATCAGCCGAAGGCTTGTGCTGGACCTCTGGAGAACTTAGGGGCTGCGCCCCAATTGGTCGAGTAGTTGAGTTGTCAAGTCGTCGAGTCGTTAACCACTTGATCATTTTCCCACTTGACTACTCGACTAAAGTCGCAGGAATTTTCCGCTGCGGGCGGATAGAAATTACGAGACCGGAATCAGAAGGCATTTGAAATGGCTATTTCAGGCCTGTTGAGAGTTCTTAAGAAAAACAACAGGGTGACCCGCCGAGAGGCGTGCCAGCTCAGAGGGATATTGGGCCTCTCTTTTTGCGGCCTCGGTCAATTTCGGCCCGGACATGCCCTAGCAACAAGCTGCAAGGTCTTTGAGAAGGAGGAATCCATGAACCTGCCTGCACACAAACTGGATGGAAATGTGTCTCTCGAAACAACCATCAAACAAAGGAGAACCGTGAGGTCTTTTGCCAATGAACCCCTCACAGTCACTCAGCTCTCCCAAATTCTGTGGGCTGCACAGGGCATCACAGAAGACAGGGGCACAAAAAGAGCTGCCCCATCAGGAGGTGGCCTCTACCCTATAGATATATACGCTGTTGTGGGAAAGATCGGCGTCAGGGACCTGGCCCAGGGTGTGTACCATTATGATCCGCCCCGTCATTCCATGGAAAGAATCGTCGATACAGACCAAAGAGACGCTGTTGCCGTAGCTTCCTTGAGACAGATGTGGATGACCACAGCGCCCGTGATCTTAGTGATCACGGTTGAATATGACCGTATAACGATCAAGTACGGGGAGCGAGGCAAGAGATATGCCATGATCGAGGTTGGGCATATAGGCCAAAATATCTTTTTGCAGTGCCAGGCCCTCGGTTTATCTGCTGGCATCGTAGGGGCCTTCTACGACACGCAAGTGACCAGCGCGGTCAACACCGCAAAGAATCACGAACCTCTCATCATCATGCCCATCGGATGGAGGGGTTGAAAGGAGATGCATCATGAACTCAATCAAGGTAATGGTCAATGGACTCCCTGGCAACATGTCCACCAAAGCAGCCGAACATATCCTGCAAGACAGCAGCCTGAAACTCATACCCTATGCCCTGACGGGGGCTGAGATTGAAGCCACTGAAACCCAAATCGGTTCTGAAACTGTCAGATTGATCCAGCCAGCCGAAAGGCAACAGATGATAGAATCTATTAAAAAGGCTGAAGGCATGGTTATCTGTGTGGACTATACCCATCCGAGTGCCGTTAACGATAATGCCGCTTTCTACTGTGAAAACAGCCTCCCTTTTGTCATGGGCACGACCGGTGGTGACAGGATACGCCTGCTGGAGACCGTGAAAAAGTCTGAGATTGCCGCTGTGATTGCTCCTAACATGGGCAAACAGATTGTGGCCTTCCAGGCGATGATGGAATATGCTGCTGAGACCTTTCCTGATGTCTTTAAGGGATACACTCTGGAGATCAAGGAGAGCCACCAGCAAGGGAAGGCCGATACCAGTGGCACTGCCAAGGCCATGATCGGCTATTTTAGCCGGTTGGGCACCCCCTTTACAAAGGATCAGATTACGATGGAGCGGGACCCGGAGGTTCAGCGGTCCAAATGGGGTATCCCCGAGGCCTATTTAAAGGGACACGGCTGGCACACCTATTCGCTCCGCTCAGAGGATGGCACTGTCTTTTTTCAGTTCACCCATAACGTGAATGGTCGCGATATATATGCCAGGGGAACGGTGGACGCCATTCATTATTTAGCCAGGAAAATCGACCAGGCTGCTAAAGGACGTGTGTTCACCATGATTGACGTCCTGAAAGGAGTCTAAGGATGCGTGATGTCATAGCCCTTGTGATGGCTGGTGGCAGGGGCGAACGCCTCTATCCTCTGACACAGGATCGGTCAAAGCCCGCGGTTCCATTTGGGGGTATATATCGAATAGTGGATATCACCCTTAGCAACTGCATTAATTCCAATATTTACAAGATCATCGTCCTGTCCCAGTACAAGGCACAGTCACTCGTGGAGCACTTAGAGGCAGGCTGGAACATATTCAATTATGCCCTGGGCCACTATATGAAGATCGTGCCTCCCCAGATGCGCGTTGGCGAAGACTGGTACCGCGGCACAGCCGATTCGGTCCGCCAAAATCTGTACCTCATAGAACGTGAGGCCCCCGAACATCTGCTCATCCTTTCAGCCGATCATATTTACAAGATGGACTACAGCCATTTTAAGGCCTATCACGAAGAAAAGGGGGCAGATATAACTATTTCGGTTATTGACGTTCCTGTATCCCAGACCCAGCGCTTTGGGATAGTGGAAGTTGCGGGAGACTACAGGGTCACTGGTTTCAAGGAAAAGCCCGCATCTGCGGAACCGATGCCCGGCGATTCTCGTTATGCCCTCGCCTCGATGGGGGTCTATATCTTCAGGACCCAGGTATTAATAGACCTATTGAAATCGACTGACAAAGACGACTTTGGCAGGGACATCATTCCCATGGCATTGGAAAGATATTCCCTCTATGCCTTCCCCTATAGAAAAGAGAATCGAATCGAGGATTTTGTGTACACGATCAAGGAGGACGGAAGCCGTGTGCGCATCCTTAATCCTTGCATACGGGATTCCTCCTACTGGCGGGATGTTGGTGACCTGGATGCTTACTGGAATGCAAACATGGACCTGACCGGTGTGGATCCCAACTTTAATCTATACGGTACCAAATGGCCGCTCAGGACATTCCAAAGGCAGTACCCACCTGTCAAGACGATATTCAGGGATACGGCTTCAAACAGAACCGGTATGGCCCTGGACTCCATTGTCTCACACGGCTCCATTCTCAGTGGTGTCGTCAAGAATTCCGTGCTGTCCTACAACGTGATCATAAGGAGCTGGTCAGAAGTCGGGGAATCGGTGATCATGTCTGATGTGGAAATCGGCAGGCATTGCAGGATCATGAAGGCCATTATCGACAAGGCCAATTGCATACCCCCGCATACTGAAATCGGATATGACCCGGAAGCAGACCGAAAGCGGTTTACAGTCACACCTCGCGGCATCGTGGTCCTGGCAAAAGGGACCTTCCCTACCCTCTGACCTCATTTGCCATAATTGTTATTTGTTAATCGTTAATTGTTATTCGAATAACCCTGGCCCAGACCCATGGCCCAGACCTGGCTTATAGGCTCAATCGGCTGATTCGAGCAGCACCCTGTAGATTTTGCCGCCTGATTCGAGCACGTAGCGCCAGGGCAGGCTGGATTAGTTATTGAGTCGGGTTGAGTGGTAGCTACAAAATACGGACCTGTGCGGTTAGATATTGAATTCTAAGCAAAAGCGCTCAAAAGAACTATCACGAAAGCACGTACTGTTCTCAAGGCGCAAGCCGCAAAAGACGAAAGCACGAAAAAGGTC
>JAGMBW010000016.1 GCA_023129535.1 Desulfobacterales bacterium | reverse complement strand
TTCAGAGGTTCAGGGTTCACCGAAAGTGTAAATCGTGGTCAGGTGATTGGGTGAGAAATTGAGTGAGGAAAATAAAATCCGAAATCCGCAATCCGAAATCCGCAATCCCAAAAAGGCTGTCGCTCTCAAATACAAATCCGGTGACGATAATGCTCCCCGTGTTACTGCAAAAGGCGCTGGACTGCTCGCCGAAAAGATCATTGATATCGCACGCAAACAAGGCATCCCTGTTAAGGATGACCCAGACCTGGTTGAGGTGTTATCGAGGCTTGATCTTGATGAAGAAATACCTCCCGAGCTTTACGTAGTCGTGGCAGAACTGCTTGCCTTTGTCTATAACCTCAATCGGAAAAAAGGCACAAAGTAGGAAGATTTTTCCTGCGATGAGTTCATATTGCAATCATACAAGGCAAATAAGGGCGCAGAGCGCCCAGTGGGGTGCGTTCCCACGCAGAGCATGGGAACGAGAAATTCCCCATTCCGCATTCCCCAAACCGCCCTTGGCACCTTCATTGCATCATCTGGTAAAAAAGGAGGACAGACGAGATTGGACACAGGCGTTTATCAGGCTATCAGAGCGAGCCGTATACAACAACGCAGATTTGATATTATTAGCAATAATCTTGCGAACGTGGGTGCGACCGGGTTCAAGAAGGACATGCTCACTTTTGACCAGACTCTTCAACATTGCGTCAGAACAGACCTGAGTCAAGGAAATCTGAGGTCTACTGGCAACCCGCTCGATATTGCGTTGGAAGGGGATGGTTTCTTTAAGATCGAAACTCCCCGTGGTATTCGATATGCGCGAAACGGAAATTTTTGCCTGAATGCCAGGGGTGTGCTCGTTACACAAAACGGTGACCCAGTGTTGGGTGAAAACGGGACGATTGTCATAGACGGGAGCGATATCACGGTCGATGCCCGGGGGAAATTAACGGTAGATGAAACTGTGGTGGATACCCTGTCACTTGCCGCATTTGTCCGAACGGAGCGACTCCAGAAAGAAGGTTCATCTTATTATGTATATAGAGGTGATCAAAAGGAGATTATGAAGCCGGAAAAGGTCCTTGTCCGGCAGGGATATCTTGAGGAGTCGAATGTGGCGGTTGTGGAGGAGATGACGAAGATGATCGAAACCCTCCGGACTTATGAATCTTACCAGAAAATCATTCAGACATTTGACGAGACAAGCGCCAAATCGGTCAATGAGGTGGGGCGAGTGCAATAATGGAAAAGTGCCTAAAGTGCCTAAAGTTGAAAGTGCCTAAAGTTATAGAATAATATCGAATTTCTGGGATGAACAACTTTTGTAACCGGTTTCATTTACATCGAAATGATGTGGAACTTAAATCCGAAATCCGAAATCTAAAATCCGAAATACCATAGGGAGGTTAAAAAATGTTAAGGGGATTATGGACAGCGGCTTCAGGCATGGCTGCCATGCAGGTGAAAATTGACGTTATTGCCAATAACTTAGCGAACATAAACACTAATGGTTTCAAGAAGAGCCGTCCCGATTTTCAGGACCTGATGTATCAAACGCTCCGCATCGCCGGCGCTACTACGATTGGGGGTAATCAGATCCCTACAGGCATACAGATCGGGTTGGGGACCAGGTTGTCCGGGGTTCAAAAGCTGTTCACGCAAGGGGATTATAACCAGACAAGCAATGAACTCGACATGGCCATAGAAGGGAAAGGATTTTTTAAAGTGGTAAACAACGATGAGGAGGTCTATAGACGTGCTGGTAATTTCAAGCTCGACAGCGAGGGCTATATATGTACCTCTGACGGTGACAGACTTCAGCCGGAATTTAGTATTCCCCCCGAAGCAGTTCTTGTTTCAATAGATTCTGGCGGCAAGCTCACGTGCTTTGGCCCGGACAGCAACGAGCTCGATTCAACTGAAATCAAATTGTACTCATTTGCCAATCCTGCCGGTCTATATAGCATGGGCAGAAATCTTTACAGATCAACAGACGCTTCAGGTGAGGCGACCGAAGGGACTCCGGGCATGGACGGATTCGGGACGATTGCCCAGGGGTATTTAGAGATGTCAAATGTCAATGTGGTGGAGGAAATGGTTGCGATGATTGAAACCCAGCGGGCATATGAAGTCAATTCTAAAGCCATCCAGACTGCTGACAGCATGGCTCAAATGGCCAATAATATCAAGAGGTAGTTGGGAAGCGCATAGCGCATAGGGCATAGCGCAAAGGGCAGAGGGTAAAAGACCATTTATCAATAACCAATCACGAATGAAAGAATCAATATTCAATATTCAATCGTCAATCGTCAATGACCAATGACAGAGGTAAAAATGAGAAATCTCAATCGCATACTACTGGCCACACTCATGACTTTCTTCACAGGGTGCGGTTTTTCTGAAGCCTGGGCTGATGTCAAGACGCGTATCACCATAAAAGAGGAGGCATGGATCAAAGGCGAAAAAGTCTATTTGAAGGATATCGCCAGCATTGAGGGCGCGGCTCGCTTAGAGGAACGACTCGGTGCGATCTATCTGGGATATGCCCCGGGGCCAGCCAGGCACAAGACATTGAAAGGTTCATGGATTGAATCCAAGATCCGTTCAAAAAGGTGGCTGCCAGCGGATAGCATCCTCAGAATACCTGAGTCTGTCAAGATTAGCCGGGCCTGCCAATCTATCCATGAGAAAAGGTTTTTAGACCTTTTCAGTGGTTATATCGCCAGGCGACTTAAGACTCGCGAGGCAGATTTCGAGGTCAGCCGCTTTAAGGTGATTAACAACGGTCCACTTCCCGAGGGTAAGATAAACATTGAACTTGTGCGCCACGCTGATGGAAGGCTGCTTGGATATGTGAGCCTGACCGCTATCGTTCGAGTGAACGGAAAGATCGAGCGGCGGGTTGTCGTGTCAGGATGGGTTGACAGATTTGAGAACGTTGTGTGCGCAAGCTGTTCGCTGAGGCGCGGCAGCATTATTACCGATGATGACATTAGCATGAAACGGAAAAATATTTCCAGACTCCCACACAATGTCCTGATGAGCATGGAGGAGCTTGTTGGCAAGAGGCTCAAACACGCCTTGAAACACGGTTCAGTGATGTTGAGCAATATAGTAGAAGAGCCACCACTGATAAAAAGAGGTGATAAGGTTACCATTGTGGCCGAATCACCTACCCTTCTGATAACAGCCCTCGGTATCGCGCAAACAAAAGGAGGCCTGGGAGATGACATTCGTGTCAAGAACTGTACGAGCCGAAAAGAAATTATCGCACGCATTGTCAATCCTTCAACCGTAAGGGTCGAGTTCTAGTGGAGCAAGCGAGAAAGTGAGAAAGTGAGAAAGTGAGCAGGTGAGAAAAGGAACGGGCACGGACACCGGACACGGACACGAAATGTTGAGACGAAATGACGATATGGTCGAGATCATAATAGGCGTGGCTGAACTATTACTGGTTTGTCTTGCAGTTATAGCGATAGCGACCTTGTCAGGATGTGCCACCATGGCGGGCAATGCCTCGGTTCAGGCTCCTGGTAGCGACATCCGGGGCTCACAGTTGGAGATCTATGCCCTCCCTGAACCGAGTGAGGGCTCATTGTGGGCAGATAGTGGCGGCACCAGGCTCTTTGTGGACATGAGGGCGAGGCAGGTTGGTGATCTGGTGACTGTAGCAATTTCCGAGACTCCAAGCGGAAAGTTAGACGCAAGTACCAAAACCAGTCGCGATTCAAGTATTGAGGCCGGCATTAAAGACCTTTTAGGCTATATGAAGGCCCTGGAGGCGAAGAACAGGGGGCTAGGTGGCTTGCCATCCCGTTTTGACCGCGAGAACATGTTCAATGCAAGTTTTAAATCGAGCTTTACCGGTCAGGGATCCAGCGACCGAAGTGGAACCGTGGTCGCCTCGATTACAGCGCGGGTTGTTCAGGTGTTGCCCAACGGGAATCTTCGTATATCGGGCAAACGTGAGGTCAGGGTGAATAACGAGACCCAGTACATCACTATTTCTGGAATCATACGGCCGGAGGATATTGAGCCAAGCAATGTAATTAACTCAACGTATATCGCTGATGCCAGCATACAATATACCGGCAAGGGTGTGATTGCGGACAAACAGAGGCCGGGTTGGCTCATGCGAATGGTTGACCATGTGTGGCCATTTTAGTCAGTGGTCAGTGGTCAGTGGTCAGTGAAGGGGAAAAGAAAATGGGTGAAGTGAAATCATATAAAGATTTATTGATATGGCAAAAAGGTATTGATTTGGTTTTTGCATGTGTCGTTAGGTTCATTAGCAGAATTGGATACGCAAACAATTATTGCTAACAAGTTGGGTTATCTGAGCGAAGGAACTCTATTATCCGTTTCTAATGAAATAACTGAATTACGTAAAATGATTTCTAGTTTAATCAGCAAACTAAAATAACTCCTGGCCACTGACCACTGACCACTGACCACTGACCACTGACCACTGATTGGGAGGATGGGGAAATGATGAAAACAATGAGCAGAGCGATGGCGGTGA
Source organism: Desulfobacterales bacterium (assembly GCA_023129535.1). Classification (GTDB taxonomy): domain Bacteria; phylum Desulfobacterota; class Desulfobacteria; order Desulfobacterales. Next base: position 8,664 of record JAGMBW010000016.1, on the reverse strand, counting down.
CTTTCGTTGTCTCAACTTTACTGCTATCTTTTTCTGCTGAAGCCTCTGCCGCCAGGCTCAAGGATTTGGCCTCCATTAAAGGTATAAGGCATAACCAGCTTATCGGATACGGCCTTGTCGTGGGACTGAACGGCACCGGAGACAAGCAAGGAACCGGTTTTACCGTTCAGTCGCTTGTTAATATGATGGAACGGATGGGTATTCATGTTGATAAAAAGGACGTAACAGTCAAGAATGTCGCAGCCGTCATGGTGACCACCAAAATACCTCCATTTGCAAGGATAGGAAACAAAATCGATGTGGTGGTATCTTCTGTTGGAGATGCCAAGAGCCTGCTGGGAGGAACTCTCCTTTTGACGCCCCTGCGTGGTGTGGACCGAAAGGTTTATGCCCTGGCCCAGGGCCCGCTCTGTGTGGGCGGGTTTACCGCAGGTGGGGCCGCAGGCGGCGGTGTGACCAAGAACCATCCAACTGTGGCCAGGATTTCAAGGGGAGCGACGATTGAGCGGGAAATCCCGGTATCCCTGCAAGATAAACATGAGCTCATTATCACTTTGAATAATCCTGATTTTACAACGGCTATCAGAGTCCGCAATGCAATCAATGAAAGCCTGGGCCAGGCTCTGGCTACCACGAGCGACTCGGGGACACTTAAGCTGAACATATCGGAAGATTTTCAGAATCGCGTTGTGCAGATGATCGCGACTATTGAAAACCTTGAGGTGACACCGGATAGCGTTGCCAGGGTCGTTCTAAACGAAAAGACCGGCACGGTGGTCATCGGTGAAAACGTGAGGATATCCACGGTGGCTGTGGCACACGGCAGCCTGAGTATTCAGATAAAGGAGCGCGCACTGGTTTCACAACCTTCACCTTTTGCTCCATCCCCACCCGAAGGTACAGGTGCAGGACAGTTTCAACTTAAGGACGGTCCGGTTATGGCCCCGGGCGGACAGACCGTTGTGTCACCGGATTCCGACGTATCCGTCCAGGAGGAAAAGAGCAGGCTCCTTCTGGTCCCTGGTGGTAACACCATTGGCGGACTGGTACGTGCCCTGAATGCCATCGGGGTCTCACCAAGGGACCTGATTACGATTTTTCAATGCATAAAGGCCGCTGGCGCGCTTCAGGCGGAATTGGAAATCATTTAAGATCAGTAGGCAGTGATCAGTGGTTCAATATTCAATTAACAATCGTCAATCAACAATCAACAATGACTAATATGATAACCCAGATATGTTCAAAATCTCCTGTAGTTTCACCAGAGATGGCCATGAAAGACACGAGGCTGAGGCAGGCCTGTGCCGATTTTGAATCGATTTTCATCTATTACATTTTCAAGTCGATGCGTAAGTCCATTCCCCAAAATGGCCTTTTTGAGAACACCGAGGAGCAGAAAGTCTACAAGTCGATGGCCGACCAGGCAATGTCTGAGAGTATTGCAAGGGGGAAAGGGATGGGTCTTGGAAAATTGCTGTACAATCAATTGAAATAGAAGAGTGCCTAAAGTGAGCTAAAGTGAGCTAAAGTGCCTAAAGTTTTTGTCGACGACATTACGCAACATTCTCGGGGACAGTCGCTTGAGCCCGTTTTGCCCGTGAAAAGAGCAAGGCAAGAAATGGAGGCTCTATGCTCTATGCTCTATGCCCTATGCCCTATGCACGCACCACCGGCATAACGGGCTAAACCGAATCACCATTTCATCCGATAAGAAATTTATAGATAGCCAACACAGGAGAGTTTATATGGAAGCAGCCTTTGAGACTCTTGAGAATCTCTTCTATGAAAAGATCTTGCTGTATCAAGACCTTGTAGAATGCTTGAAACGCGAGCGCAACAGCCTGATGAAAACTGATATCGACGGGCTATGGGAGATCTCCGATGAAAAACAGTCGATTATATCTCGCATCGAAACCGTGCGTGGAAACATTCTGGCGGCAATGTCCCAAGCCTCGATAGACCACGGTATGAATGTCTCTTTGTTTCGCCTTGCCAATGTGTTTTCGCTTATACCCCGTGTGCACCGTGCCCGGTTCAAGAAGGCTTATCTGTTTCTGCTAAGCTTGAAAGGCGAAATCGAGCAGCGCAGCCGGGAAAATAAGCTTTTTATTGAAGAAAGCCTGAATTTTCTGGATGAACTAATCGGGATCATATCGGGTGCCGATAAACCAGGGCCCGTGTACAATAATGACCGGTGTTTAACGAGTCAGCCTCACGCAAACCTGTTACTGCACAAAGAGGTATAGGAATTTCCATTTTTTTGACAGGATATACAGGATGTTCAGGATAGAAATCGTAAGTTCTCAATAAGTCTGAGTAGTTCGTTTGCTGTCATTGCGAGGAGCGAAGCGACGTGGCAATCTCATCGCCTGGAGATTGCTTCGCTCCGCTCGCAATGACTGTAACCCAGACTTATTGAGAACTTACTAGAAATCATGTAAATCCCGTTAATCCTGTCAAAAAAGTGCGCCTGAGAGGTAGAACTATGTCTGGTCTGGGATTGGTATTGAGTATAGCTAAAGACGCTCTGGCAGCTCAACAGTATGGCATTAGTGTCACCGGCCACAACATTGCCAACGTGAACACACCCGGCTATTCCAGACAGCGTGCTGTGCACGAGGCGAAAGAGCCTGCTCCTTATGGGGGTGTATTGCTCGGTCGAGGGGTGGATACGGCGGAGGTAGTTAGGGTCAGTGACCAATATATTGAAAACCAGCTCATGGAGCAAAAATCGAACATGCTATCCTCCAGAGAGATGGAGAATTATATGCAGGTTTTGGAGGGTCTGTTTAGCGAAAACTCAGAAATCAGTATGAGTACGATGCTATCAGACTTCTGGAACTCATGGCACGATATTGCAAACAACCCCTCCGGGGCTTCGGAACGGATCGCCCTTTACGAGCACAGCATCTTACTCTCGGAGCAGTTTAATACACTGAACGCTGATTTGACGCAGCTTGAAACGGATTTAACCGGTGCCATGGGTGCCGGGCTAAATAGAATCAATCAGATTACAAATGAGATCGCACAGGTCAACAATCAAATCGTTGGGACGGAAATCAGCAACATTGCCAATGACTTAAGGGATAAGCGCAACACACTAATTTCGGAACTCGCGGAATATTTAGATGTGAAGACCTTTGAGCAGAGTAGCGGTTCGCTCACTGTTGTTACAGCCAGGGGCTGTATCCTGGTTGACGCCAACAACAGCTATGACCTGGAGCTGAACGGGACTGCTGTGGAATGGCAGAGCTCTGGTGGCGCCACGGTTGACATTACCAACTATATGACCAGAGGAAAAATAGGCGGCTGGCTTAATATGCGTGATGAAATTGTGGAAAAATATAAAAAAGACCTGAGTGAGATAGCTTCTGAATTCATCTGGACTGTAAACAAGCAGCACAGCCAGGGGGTGGGGCTCCAATTCTTCAGTAATGATGTGACAGGAACGTACAAAACCGGTTCAAGCGGTCTGTTGTCTACACTTACGTATGGACAAGATATTGATTATACAAAAGATTTTAAGATGTGGATAAAGGACAGTAGTGTGACACCAGCCACCTTTTCAGCCGCAACCGTGGACATGGAAATATCTAGTGCGTCCATCAGCAACTGGGTGGGGGACAACAGTGCCGCCACTTCATATTCTTACACTTTTACAGTTACCACGGGCGGCACGGTAGGCGGAGCAGTTAATCCTGTGATAACTTGGACAAAGGTAGATACTGCTGGAAATCCTGTTGGTGGGAGTAACACGATTACCATTGATTCCGGAGCAGTCCAATACGACGTGGAAGGCACAATGAAGTTTAACGTTGGTGAAGGGACCCTGGTGGCTGGAAATACGTTTACCATTAATACCAATACCGATGGCGCCCCCAAACCGTTAGATATAGACCTATCGGCTTCCGACCCTGCTAACAGCATCTTAGATACTTATAAGTTCACGGTTACTTCAGGCGGAGAAGTAGGAACAGGTACATTGGAGATAAAGTGGTCAAATAGTACTACTTCAGGTACTTTCACTCTGGACGGAGCCAGCACGACGGCAGAGGTTGACGGCATGACAATAGATTTTACCGCAGGAGGTTATTTGTTTGACAATGATGTTTTTACCATTACGACGGATGCCAGTGGGGAACCAACAGCTAACTTGCCGTCAGAGTGGCATTGGACACTTGAATCTTTTGCAGGCGAGTTTAATACCCAGGCCACCGGTGTTTCGGCGACGGTGACATCAGACAACGCCCTGGAGTTTTCTCCTGACAGCAGCAACTATAGTTTTGCTTTTTCCGATGACGAGGCTCAAGATTCCGGGCTTATGGCAGCCTTTGGAATCAATACATTCTTTCAAGGGAGCGCCGCAGGCTCGATTGGAGTGAATACGGTTTTGAACAATAAGGACTACATCGCTGCGGCCCAAATCGACGCTGACACCGGGGATCTTGCGCCGGGTAACAACACCAATGCCCTGGCTATTGCCGGCCTGCAATACACATCCACGGAGATCAAACAGTGGACTTGCGACAGGCTCAACGGAAATACCCAGGGGACCGTGAATGCCACCATTGAAGACTACTATCATGCCATGGTGGGTTCGATGGGGATCAAGTCGGCAAGCATCTCAAGGGGCAGGGCATTTAATGAGATCATGGTTAACAAACTGGGTGAGGTACGGGACAGTATTTCGGCCGTCTCTCTTGACGAGGAGATGACGAACCTCATCAAGTTCCAGCATGCCTATGCAGCAGCAGCCAAACTTATCAGCGTTTCAGATGAAATGCTGAATACATTGCTGAGTGTGAAGTAGTAAGAATTCAGTTCATTGAATTTATGGAAGTGGAGTAATGGAGTAATGGAGTAATGGAGTAATGGAGTAATGCAAAACCAAATCCATAAGAACCTCCGGGATTTCTTGTCTTTTCCCAACACTCCAGTACTCCCTGGCCCAGACCGGGATTGTTGGCTTACTAGATTAATTTGAGCACCTCGCGCCAGGGCGGGCCAGTACTCCAACACTCCGAGAACGGTTACAAATGCAAGCAACACAACGAACATAAGAAACTGAGCAAACACAACGAACACAACACAAGGAGTAGACTACCATGAGAGTGGCCAACAGAACCATTTATGATATAGTAAAATTTAATTTAGCCAATATTACCGAGGAGTTGTATAAGGCCAACAAGGTCGTTGCCAGTGGCAAACGCGTTATAGACCTCTCAGACGACCCGGTGGGACTCACCCAGGCCCTCAACATAAAATCTTCTCTATCCAACATTGAGCAGTTGGACCGCAACATAACCGTGGGCGAATCGTGGCTTACGGCTTCTGACAGCGCCCTGATGCAAGTGCAGAACCTGATTTCCGATACCAAGACCTTGTGTGTTCAGATGGCTACCGAAACGTTGACAGCCGCACAACGGAAGACTGTCATAGAAACCGTTAAAAACAACTTAGATGAGATAGTCTCTCTGGCCAATATCGAGGTGGGCGGGCGGTATGTCTTTGCCGGATCAAAGACTGATGCGGCGCCGGTTTACTATGCCGACGCCAACGGTAATCCTGTTAACGACCCGGCCAGTGCGACACAAGTCCTTTATGATGGCGATGATAATCCATTTGCGATTAAGATAAGTAGAGATACCACCATCCAGGTAGGACAGGATGGTGATAAGGTCTTCTGGGATGATACAATAACTATTGACGCTACAAACAACAAGATCGATTTTATTGAGTATACGGGAGGTACTCCGGATAGTGAACTTACCGCCACGGTTCAAAGCGGTACATATACCCATAGCGAACTGGCAATAGACATCAGTAGCGCAATGAATGCCGCTTCAGATGTGAACTACGTGGTTACATACAACAACACAACGGAAAAATTCACCATCCAGGATGACGGTACCAACTCTGATTTTAGCGTGGACCTTCTGTGGAACACGGGTACCAATGCGAAAAAAAGTATCGCTTCTGAGATAGGTTTTGATGCGGTAAATGCTACATATGTCCCTGCAACCAGCGACAGTGAGGGGGTTAAGTACGCAATTGATGACTCAAATAACATGATTGACTTTATAGAAGTAGGAATAGGAGGGGCTGAGCTGAATGCTGCTATTATTTTAGGGGATTACACAGGGGATGATCTGGCGATTCAAATAAAAGCAGCTATGGAATTAGCAGGAGGAGGAGCCACTTATACTGTGTCTTATGATAGCGCAGCCAAAGAGTTTAGCATAAGTGGGGCTGGCGGTGGACTGACTCAATTGCAGCTTCTCTGGAATACAGGCAATAATGGCCCCGGTGGAACAGGCACGAGTGCAGCAACTGTTTTGGGTTTTGACGATACTGCCAATGATGCGGGCAGCACGGACTACACCAGTGACTCTGCGGCAAAGATTGAAATTATAACTGATGTAAATGACAAAATCGATTTCAAGGAGCTACCTAATGGTGGGAGCCTAAGCGATGAACTGACTGCCACGATTGCAAGCGGAACCTATACTCATAGCGAACTGGCAACGGCTATCAAGAACGCAATGAATACCATTTCAGATGTGGACTACGAGGTTACATACGACAGCACGACCAATAAAATTACCATTACAGAAGATGGAACAGCGCTGGATGAACTGCATCTTCTCTGGGAAACAGGTACAAATGGCTCCGACAAGTTGGATATAAGTGCGGCAGGTGTTCTGGGTTTCGACGATGCAGATGATGATACTGCCACCTTTACTTACAGCGACAACGAAGCCAGATGGGGAATTTTCCCAACCTTAATAAATTTAAAAAACTACCTCCAGACGAATGATGTTGCAGGGATATCCAAATCTATCACCAAGCTGGGTGACCATTTCGACCATATTTCCAGCACGATCTCCGACATGGGCTCAAAGATGCTCCGTATGGAGATCAAGAAAACCATCCTTCAGGAGATGGATATCACTAATACGGATAGGCTTTCGAAGATTGAGGATGCGGATATCACCGACGCGATTATGGACTTAAAAATGAGAGAGGTTGCCTATCAAGCAGCCCTGGCAGCAGCCGTCAGGGTGCTGAATTTGAGCTTAGTCGATTACCTGAGATAATTAGTGTTCAGTGACCAGTGGTCAGTGAGCAGTGGTCAGTGAGCAGTGGTCAGTGAGCAGTGGTCAGTGAGCAGTGGTCAGTGAGGAGGAAACGAAATGACTGAAGTAAAGTCATACAAGGATTTATTGATATGGCAGAAGGGTATCGATTTGGTTTTTGCATGTATCGTTAGGTTCGCTGGCAGAATTGGATACGCAAACAATTATTGCTAATAAATTGGGCTACCTAAGTGAGGAAACTCTATTATCCATTTCTAATGGAATAACCGAACTACGTAAAATGATTTCTAGCTTAATCAGCAAACTCAAATAATTTCTGACCACTGACCACTGACCACTGGTCACTGACCACTGGGGTCTTCTGCCATGGAGGGCAAATGCTTGTACTGACAAGGAAGTCGGGAGAAAAGATAGTCATTGGTGACAACATTGTTGTTACAGTATTGGATGTCGCCGGAACACAGGTCAGGATCGGAATTGAAGCTCCCAGGGAAATTGCGGTCCATCGGAGCGAGATCCATAAAAAGATCCAGGAAGAAAATCTTTTAGCGGCAAGCGTAGACGCGGCCGACTTTATGGCAGCAGAAAAACTTTGGACGCCACGAAAAAATATTAGTAGAACGTTTCGTAAATAACATTGCAATCATGTCATTTCGAGCAACAGGGCTCCGTCAAAGTTACATTGCGTGCAAGCATGAAATCCCCCTAAATCCCCCTTTAATAAAGGGGGACTTTCAAATACCCCCCTTTGAAAAAGGGGGGATAGGGGGGATTTTAGAAATAAGGAAATTTTCCTTGTAAAACATTATCTTAAGGCTTACTTTGACGAGGCCGTGAGGACGGCGGGGAGAAAAGAATGAAGATTGAAACCACGCGATTCGGAACTGTAGAAGTACCAGAAGAAAAGATCATTTCCATGCAGCATGGTCTTCTGGGATTTCAGGACAAGAAGCGGTTTTGTGTTTTTCAGCACAAAGAGGGATCGCCTTTCTTTTGGTACCAGTCTCTTGACGACCCGGCCCTCGCCTTTGTGGTTACAAATCCGTGGCTGTTTAAGCCCGATTACCATCTTGACACGGGACCTGCAATCGATGCAATGGGATGGGATGGAGAGCCGGACAAGCTCCCTTTGGAATGCTACGTAATCGTTACAATTCCCAGGGGGATGCCGGGAAGAATGACGGCAAACCTGATCGGACCGATCGTTTTGAATACAGAAAGGCGCGAGGCAGTTCAAATCGTTTTACTTAATGACGCCTATTCCCACAAATATCCGCTCGTGGAGAAAAAGGGTAACCGTTCAGCTATGTATTAGACAGGATAACAGGATTGACAAGATAATTTTCAAATCCTGTTTATCTCTTATAATAATTCCTTGGTCTTCCGCTTAATCTCAACTTTTCTTTCTCCGAAGTTAAGTATCAAGCCCACTGGTTTTTCTGTCGCAACAAGGTAATTGACTAATTGTACTTCATGGGCATTAATAATTCGTCTTACTGACTTCAGTTCCAAGATAATTGTATCGTTAACAATAATATCGGCTACGAATTCACCTACAATTTGATTT
>JAGMBW010000159.1 GCA_023129535.1 Desulfobacterales bacterium | reverse complement strand
AAGATTGGCATATAGAGGCATCATGATAACTATGAATTCACTCTAAACATAACGTCTTGGAATTTCTACAACCTATTGAAATTCCATCGACTTTAGTCGAGTAGTTAAATAGTCGAGTTGTCGAGTCGTAAGGCCCTTAAACTACTCGACTAATCAACCACTTGACCACTCGACCAGTTGCGGAGCGAAGTGGAGCTAAAATGGTTGGGTTTGCCGGTCATCATCCGATTTACCCGGTTGTTCTCGAAGAGAAAAATGCCTTCTTGAGGTAAGTTCCACCTCCGAAGGCGTTTTTTGTTTTGAAGATTTCTTTCAAGAGCCGAGGGAAGAAAAATTAAGATTTAAGATGTGACTCTCCGGTTCCCACAAAGGGAGGTAACAAATGAGCGAAAGAGAAACACTAATCAATGAGATTAATCGGCTTCCTGATTTTATGATAAAACAACTCTTGAATATCGTTTATTATATAAAGCTTGGAATTGAGAATGAATATGTGCCTGAAACCACTAATGTTTTCTACAATACCCAGGAGTTCAAGAAAATTGTTGGCGAATCAATAGTAGAGTATCGGAGTGGTAAAACTGAAGACATGGACATCCTGTAAAGATGAAATCAAAAAGGACCAGGGCCTTCAGGAAGCTGTTTGATAAATTGCCTGAGCAAGTTAAAGAGAATGCAAGAAAGCAATATGGGTTGTTCTTAAAAAATCCGTCCCATCCCTCATTAAGAACAAAACCATTCCAGCCTTCGCCGTAACGGTGCAGTATACCTACGATAGCCTTAACAGAGTGACAAGGGTAGATGATGGCAACGGATTCATTGAGGAATACACTTACGGTGAGAACAATGGTGTCAGGTGAGAACAATGGTGTCATACCTACACAATTGACATACCTTAACATACTTTGTCAATTGTGTAGGTCTGACACCGGTATTTTATGTTGATCTCCACGAAGTGGAAAGACTCTGGACAACAACAACACATGTTCAGTGGGATACGATAAGCACACGACAAAGCAAAAGGAGAATGCCTACGTAATGGCATAAAGCAGTACCCACATATCTGATTGAGTTTAGCCTACAGGCTTGAGCGTTTCTCTTGCAAACTACCACGCCAGCCTTTTCAGGTTTGGAACCGCAAATTGCACAAGTACTGAACGCGCCCCATAGGGGGCGTCGTCCTTCACTGTGTTTGTTGTTGGCGTGTGGTAGCCCTGCAAGGAAGCACAGTCGGGCGGTGCCCCCTTTTTTATGGATAAAAAGCGGGGCGGCAAACAAACTTGAACAGGTAAAGAAGTAGATGTGTGATATTTAATCGCCACTCTCCCTGATTTATTCCACGTGATGGATTTTGATGTGGCAAACGAGCCCATGAGTGGATGGAAATTTATACGGAATTATGGTGCATGTAAGTTTAGGGAGCGAGTATTCTGGAGCACAGGCAGGTGCAAGGGCGCTATAGGAAATAGGTTCAGGCTTTCAATCTCTACCTAACACGAGAAACAAGGCGAATAAGTTCACAAGGTAAGAGCGTCTCTGGTTGCTGTAGTTTCCAAAAAGTCGGTTAGTACAATTAGTAAAGGACGTCCCCAAAAGGTGCGCTCCATCAAGTTTGCGGTCTATAGCTTTGGCCTAATTGAATTGAAAAGTTTCTTTTCGATGACGCCCTTTGATGGCATCTTATGTGAAATGCCAGAGGTAGTCGTGCCATCGAAAATAGCAGTAACCTTTATCTTTGTGGTATTCTCGTCCAACAAGATAGCAAGGATATTCAGCCTGTAGCCAACCGCCTGCCAACCACCTCCTAGCAATTGAGCTGCTATGGATGGCGGATATACCCACTCATCGATGGTTCGGGGTTTGTCAACTTGAGCAGGGGCATCTACGCCTATGAAAACATGTTGCTTAGTGCTGAGTAACCCGCTATCCTTGTCTATGGTTGCGATTTCCAACCCCATTTCTGATACACTCGCTACCAAGGCACCCCATGTCCGGTTGAAGGATGCTTGGAATACTTGAGTATCTTCGATCGGTGCAACATTTCTTGGTGTGGTGGCACAGCCCAAAAGTAGAACTAGAGCGCTTAACATTAGCAATTTCTTCATTTTCCCTCCGTTGCCTTTTTTATAGACCTAACGCCTGAGCTAAGCCACGGGGCTATATGCTGAAAATGAGCTACGCTGTCTCACCGTTGGCTTGAGCGATTTGTTATGCTTTTCTCATCGCCAATCATTGCAATTCCCTCGGCAATTGGTAGTGAATCACTAAGAATGCGTCATCTTCAGTTGCTGTCTCTCGTAGTATTTTATCGCCAGGCTGCATTGTCTTCTTCATTACGTTACAGCAAGTGGACATTTTATTGTAGCCGCTTAGATATCCTCCGACTCTTTGATGCAAATATCCGGAGTTTATCTCTATGGAGCGCGCCTCCATTTTTTGTGCTGACGCCAAGATGTAATGTATCTCTTTTTGAAAGTCCTGGACAGTTGGCGCCATTTCTTCCCCCTTATAGCATTTCTATTCCTCCACATGCCAGATAGGCAATCGATGGCATAACGACGACGAGTGAGCTGGCTTATGCGGCGACAGCGTTGCACGGGCAACTTCACTCGCTCGTTATGCTATTGATACGCTTTCATACCGGCTTTGAGAGCTCCCTCAACTGTGCCATTAACGGATTCCGAACCAGGGAACATCCATTCATCTGGATCATACCGTCCTGAGCTGTATTTGTAGATTGCGAACTCCCATCTGTTTATGTCGCCGGTGTATCTCAAGCGACAAATAGGACTTGGCCTATCTGCGCCGTCATCTCTGTCGAGATAAAGGTAACTACCTTTGCAACGTGGAATATACATACGATAGTCTTCACCAAGAACTTCTTGATTAAAACGGTCTACAATCTCGCTGACTTCGCGTATCACATGGTCTGGTATCGATTTTCGTGGCATTTCTCTCTCCTGGTAAGATTGACTATGTTGAGATATGTTGAAGTCGCCCGAGCATAACGCCTCGCGTAACCGGCGGCATAAAGTTGCATAGCGAAGCGGCGCAGCTTTATGCCGTCTGAGTTAACGCGATTGTTATACATTTTGCGCCTCATAAAAGTCAGCCCAAGAGACTATTTCATGTAGAACCTCGGGGATAGGGCGACCTGAAATCATAAATCTACTTCCGTTGTGCCAGATGCCATAATTAAATGCCCCCAATGCTCCATTTTTAAGAGGGTAGTATTGGTTTGCTGGTTCAGCATGAAGATCATCCATCACCAACAAGCGCCGTTGACTTATTGGGAAGCTAATGAGCGTTCCTTCTGTTCCAAAGCCAAATATTTGTTTTTCTTGGTGCTGTTTGAACACAGGTTTATCAGTTGTTATGAATTGATTGGATTCTGTATATACGATGGACCATCGTTTTTTCATCAGAATTTCAGCTAAGTAAGTTGCTTGATGTTGAACTTGATCTGCAAAAAACCTGTGATGCTCATCTGTACCCCATGAACGGTACTTATTCCACCCACTTGGATCTATATCAAATATCTCTCCATTGATCTCTACCGATTCGATATCCGGAGTGCCATCGGAACGCATGGGCGCTTGCTCGTAGAGGCTAACAAGCTTCTTGTGAATGTCCATTCCTTCCTTAAGAGTTTCCGGGTGCCTCAAATACATGACCGCAACAAATAGAGAAAGACCCTTTCTGATAGTTTGATCGCCCAGATCTACAAAACCCTCGGATAGTTGCTCCCATATTATTGATAGCGTAGTTTCTAAGCCCTCAAGCTTAGTTTCCAACTCCCAGCTTCTCCGGCCTGCATCGTCTTTTGGTGAGTAAAGATAACGTTTCGCACAAATGTTTTTTATGTTCGTAATTGATTCATCACCATCATTCTCATCTTTAGAGAAAATCCAGACTTGCGGCTCATTTGTAAAGCAGGTTTCAGGAGTCGCAAAATACCGCAAATAAAATCTTGGAACCCAATGCTGATTCTTAGGACGATTCATCTCTCTTCATTTTGTAATCGAGATAGAATGGCCAGTTACCCGACCGCCCTCTCACAGATCCCTGCATGCGGTTTTCCCGCACAAGGCTCCTCAGTATTGCTCGCTTCGTACAAAAGCATCGATCAATCCCAATATCCAATAATTCGGGGGCGTGGAATCCTGAAATGCTTGAGCATCTCTCTGAACCCTTGCCAGTTGCAGCTCTTACGCTGACTTCGCCGATTCAGCCACTTATACATAATATTGCACA
>JAGMBW010000158.1 GCA_023129535.1 Desulfobacterales bacterium | reverse complement strand
AGGAAACCCTCGCTCTTCCCATCGCTGGACTTATGTCAAATGAAGATGGCTTTAAGGTGGCTCAGGCATACTCCAATCTGGACAGGCGTGCCAAGGAGCTTGGCTCAAAACTGAAAGCCCCGTTCATGACGCTCTCCTTCATGGCCCTTTTGGTCATCCCCAAACTAAAACTGAGTGATAAGGGACTATTTGATGGGGAGAAATTTGAATTTGTCAGTCTTTTCGAGGAACTATGGCAAGAAGTTGGGGACACCCTTTGGTTTTCCGGTTTCTAAGTAATCCTTTTAGAGCCGGTTCATAATGGCAAGAAAGTCGGAAATAGATGAAGATTGTGAGGAATTGAGCGTTGTAGCGTACCCATGGAACCTCAAACTGAAACCTGCAAAACTGAAGGGTGACCCCTTGGACACCCTAAGTTGAACCGCAAAAGCGAGTACATTCCCCGCAGCTTGCTGCGGGGAGCTTCAATAAGTTTGATGAAAGCCAAGAACATTTTTTTGACTGGTTCCCCTCGATGTGGCAAATCGACCCTGATCGAGAAGATAGTGGGGCGGATCAAAAGGCCAGCGACTGGATTTTTCACCGTCCGGTCCGAGACGAGTATTGAGAAGGTGGGCACTATCATGGTGAACAGGAATTTCCACACCCTTCCTGTAGTGGATAAGGGAGATCTGGTGGGGATCGTGGGAAAAGAGGATATCCAAAGTGGCGGCGAGGGTGGCTATGGGCAAATGCAAATATTGTAACAGGTCATCGATCATCGTCTCAGACACCTTGGGCTATTGTGGAGAATGTATCCGTACCCATTTTGATGAGGTATGGCCTGATATCGACAAGGTACATGAGGCAAGCAGGAAGAGGTTTGGGCTTCCAGTTCATGCCCCAAAGGATCCTCACGGGGTAAGGTGTAGGGGATGCGTCAGAGATTGCCAAATCCCGGAAAGTGGTTTGGGCTATTGTGGCATAAGGCGCAATGAAAAGGGAAGGATCAAAGGTGGAACGGCCCGTGAAGGGAATCTCTCCTTCTACTATGATAGCCTTCCTACCAATTGTGTGGCAGATTGGGTTTGTCCTGGTGGTACAGGCGCAGGCTATCCGACATACGCCGTGCGCGATGGGTCAGAGTACGGCCATTACAATTTGGCAGTATTCTACCATGCCTGTTCATTCAATTGTCTTTACTGCCAAAATTGGAGTTTTAAGGAACGCACCTTTTCAAAAACGATGATTTCTGCCAGGCATGTGGCTGGAGCGGTCAACAATCAAACGAGCTGCATCTGTTATTTCGGAGGGGATCCCACACCACAGATACTTCACGCGATCGCGACCTCAAGATTGGCTATAAAGGCGAATAAAGGGAGAATTTTGAGGATATGCTGGGAGTCAAACGGATCTATGAATGAGAGGTTTTTAAAACCTATGGCAGAACTCTCTCTTGGGTCAGGAGGTTGCATAAAATTTGATCTCAAGGCATGGACCGAAGAGATTCACACGGCGCTGTGTGGTGTTACCAAAAAGGCGACATTTGAGAATTTCAAGAAGCTGGCAGCAAGGATAGATGAGAGACCTGCCCCGCCATTTCTCATTGCCAGTACCTTACTTGTTCCGGGATATGTGGATGAAAAGGAGGTAGAAGGTATCGCTCGATTTGTCAGTTCACTCAATCCGGATATTCCTTATGTACTGCTTGGTTTCTATCCCCATTTTTACATGAATGACCTGCCTGCAACATCTCAAAGCCATGCCATGACATGCAAAGAGATCGCACAAAACATGGGTCTGAAAAATGTGAGGATTGGCAATATACAACTCTTGAGCCATGCATATTAGAAAGATAGGCAAATGCAAAGGTTACGAGAGGGGGACTCGGTTTACAAGGGTGCTCATGTAAATAAGACTGAAGTCACCCTGCACCCACCCCATTTCGTCTGGATGTGGTGCCAAAATACCTCAATGTGATCGTGGGGCCTAACGTGAGAGCGCCTTAACCGTATCAGGCAGTTTTCGACTGCCCACGGTGTCTGTGCCTTGTTGTAGCAGGCTGGGCCTTCGGATAGGCAGGATTGGTGGCGGGTTTTGCTCCTTGAGCCTTGCCGTAGGAACTTCTCCGGGAAGTTACTGCATCACGCATCACATTTTTTACAGCATCTAAAAGGGCTTGAAGCCCAAAAGGTTTAGGGAGAACGTTGTCAAATTCGCCACTTTCCAGAAGCCAGGGTGTTCCTGAAATACCTATAACTGGCGTGTTGGGCCTGTCAGAGTTGTGGATATATCGGGCCATGTCGTGCCCATTGATACCAGGCATGCGGATGTCAGTTATTACCAGATCAAAGGACGCATTTTCAAACATTCGCATACCTTCGTATCCCCCATATGCAATCTCGACATTGTGGCCGAATCGGGACAAAATTTGCTGGAGAACATCGGAAACGATCTTTTCGTCGTCAACAATTAAGATATTGTACATATTCCAACTCCTAAAAATATGTCAGGCAGGAGAAGAATCGAATTTTCCCCCATAAAAGATACTCAAATAGGGTATCCGCTGAACCGTGTCAAAGAGGATGACGGGTAATTACGACGTGCTTGTGAATAAGTTATCAACAATCTGTAACATCTTAATATCACATGATATAAAATATAGCTGCGCAGACAATCGTTGCAAATAGGCACTTTTCAGGATTCTGATTTTTGTTAAGTATTTCAGATAAATTGACCCTTGGAATGCAACTATGAACAATTCGGCTTGCTTCCCAAAATCTCTTATTTCCTTCTATTTCTTTCATCTTCAAAAATAGGTCTCTAGAAAGGAGACAGCATGAAGAAAATCTTTCCAAGGACCTGCGTCGCATCCTCGGGCGAGTTCATATATGACATCCACAAACCACGCTTCACCGGTCTTAATCTGCGGGAAAATGATTATATCGCAACCCCGGGACATAACAACTCTGACCAAACAACGATTAATAATACAGATAACTTTTCTGCAAATAGTGTGCATGTTGACGCTTCACCGTGGGTCTTCGAGATTCCTAACGCCTTTCCTTTTATGGGGGCGACTTTTATTGTCAAGTCAAATGCTGACCGCGCGATGTAAGATAAGGGTGTCACATCTTGAATAGTGAGTGGAGCAGTTACCCATATTATGCCTACAAGAGGAATCCACCGGACTGGTTGGAAACAGATATAGTTTTATCCCAGTTTGAAAACACCGGGAACAGACATCGTGCCTACCGTGAAAAGGCACAGGAATATGCCGACGAGGAAAGTCGTATTAAGGATTCGATCCTGAGAAACTGTTGGACCAGGCTGCAAAGTATCTTGACTGTGACCTAAGTCGGTTTAACACCGATTTTCGCGCCAACAATT
>JAGMBW010000157.1 GCA_023129535.1 Desulfobacterales bacterium | reverse complement strand
AGAGTGCCGAATAGATGTTGCCATGTTTGCTTACCTTATAGGCCTTGTATGCCGGCACATCAGGACCCTTGTGGCATTCAGCGCAAGTATAAGGTTTTCTAGCCATTTCAATAGAAAACCGGTGCCGGGTATGGCATGCGGTGCATGATCCTTTGGTCCCGTCTGGATTGACCCGGCCCACTCCCTGGTTGGGCCAGCCGGAAAGAACGGGGAATTCCATCTCGCCTTCTGTCGTCTCCCTTGCCTTCATACCCTTGACCTGAATCATCGTCCCGTGGCAGTGGAAGCACGAGTCAGCATCGGTCTTGGCATCAGGACGTTGATAGGTCGTCTTCATGTCCCCAAAGGACTGGATGCCATTCACAGAATCCACAAGGGAGCGGTAAACGGGATTGTTCTGAAGATTTCCATAGGCATGGGACATGATGTTTTTTCCATACTGGCGCACCTCGGTAGGATGACAGGCGACACAGTCTTCCGGAGTCACTACCACATGAACGTTGTAGCCATTGTGCTCAAAGGTGTCCTTATGCCTCTCAGGATTCATGGTATGACACTCGGCACAACCAACCACAACACGGGCCAGATTTTTGGGAATTTCGTCGAAGGAAACCCGCCGCTTCTTCAAAATCATACTTTTTGCGACCCTCGGGGTGACTTTGGCCATGCGGCTCTTCTCCCAGTCGGCCACAATCCCGGGATGCACTGAAGAGTGGCAATCGATACAGGTCTCTGAGTCCTCACTGATCGGGGCGCCGGCCCCAAAGGCCACCTGCGCGCAAAGAAACACCATCCACAAGGCAAACACACTTTTTTTCATCAGACACTCCTCCTTCCTCACGCTTCATCTTCCTTGCTCTAATCAAATATTATCTACTTTTCTTGGCAACTTTTTCAACAATAATCGTATGACGTTTGAGTATTGTTGGTCCACTATTGCCAGCGAGAGCCTCTGAGGTGCCACCTGCAGAAGCCTGGCACACGTTTTTTCTTTTAGCTCTCATGTTTTGCCTCCTTGTCCTTTGGGGAAAACCTTCGGTTTGACATTTCTCAAATCGTTACACAGGGGCCATTGGTAAACAAATAACTCTTCTGAGAACGGAACTTAGGGGCTTCGCCCCAATTGGTCGAGTGGTCAAGTGGTTGATTAGTCGAGTAGTTCAAGGACTTCACGACTCGACAACTCGACTATTTAACTACTCGACTAAAGTCGAAGGAATTTCAATAGGTTGTAGAAATTCCGAGATACTATACAAATAAACGTCCCGCAGTCGTCCCCAGCACTACGAAACAATGCGAAACAACGGTGTCAGAGCTTTAATCTTTATTTTTTTCTTGATTTGGTTTCCGAGGCATTCTGTCGCGCCTTCATGGGAAGGCCTGTCAGGATAGAAAGTGAGGTAATGAGGGCCAGGCCATTGTCCGGAATCATCGTGAGAGGAATAGATGGACCTCTTGAGCGGGAAGTCCCTTCGAGAGATAGGGGCGACAAGGGACGGCTGAGCTGTCACACAGAATCTATCCCAGGGCAGACCTGTTAACTGCCTGGCTCACATGATCGATGAGTTGCTGGCCGGATTGAATCAAGTTTCGCGCTGCATCCTGATCAAGTTCTTCCGCTTTCTGAGCCGATTCTCGCAAGCTTGCCACGATGGCCACAGCATTTTCAGGGAGCGAGCCAGTGGGAATAATACGCGATTGAATAAGGGCCAACGACAAGTCATCTTTACTATCACCACCATCTTCCCCGGCCAAATACGCCGAGGCCTTTAATGCGAGTTCGACTGCCTGGGTGACAGGTATTAGTGCTTCCAAAGGAAAACCCCCTTCAGCCAAAACGCTGCCCATTCGCATTTTGCGATCAGCCTCAGAGAACACCTTCTGTGCTTGTTTGCGTATCTTTTCCTTTTCTTCTGATGCCCTGTCGGAAAATGCCGGGCTGCAATGAAACTGCTGGATAGACTTCTTATCGATTTTCAAAAATCCAGCGTCAGTCAATCGCTGTATGGTTTCGTAGGTTGTCCGGTCCATAATCTCAAACAGAGGGCACTCTTTTGATGCAGAGAAATTTTCCCGCACCAGCCGCTCCGCAAGATGCCTGGATTGTTCTATTGGCCCATCTATGACGGCAAGGATCGTGTTTTGCCCTGTGGCGTTCTGGCACGATTCGAGCGAGAGTAATCTGTCGGCCATGCGTGCTACCATACTATCGCGGAAGGCCTCATAAGGGTCTCCTGTGGTCACCGGCAACGGTGTTGGCTCTCTCTCGGGCGGTACCGCTTTTCCCACCTCCATCCCCATGAGGCCCTCCAGGCGTTCCAGAAATGCAGCACGACCGGATGGCATCTTGATGGCTCCAAGATCGCCTCGTCCGTCCAGAACGCCGTCTGCAAGCTGCTGCTTTTGGGCCAGCATGCCCAGCATGCGATGTTCGATGCTATTCTCGCAAACGAGGTTGATAATGCTCACCGATCTTGTTTGATATTTACGCCAGGCACGGGCAATCCGCTGTTCCAGCTTTGCCGGATTCCAGGGCAGATCCAGATTAATGACTGTGCTGGCCTCCTGGAGATTCAGGCCAAGGCTGCCGGAATCGGTTGATAGGAAGAGATGACAATCCGGATCATCCTTGAACATTCTAATCTGCTCGCGACGCTTCTGCTGGGGCACAGAACCGGTATGCCAGGCAAATCCGAAGCCCATCTCATTAGCGAGATCGCGCACCAGGAAAAGCATCCGTTCCCACTCAGAAAAAATAAGCGCCTTAGTGCCATTGGAAGACGCGACGTCTTCAAGGATGCTGGCCAATTCCGGGAGCTTTGGACAGATACGGCAATCCTGATCCAGGATGAACGGCGTATCGCAGAGCATGCGCATGCAGGCCAGCAATTTTTGCAGGATTTGAAATTCTTCCCTGGTCAAAGAGCGGCGCTTGGTAATGGCCATCAGCCGTGCTACACGTTCGCTATATTCATCGTAGCGGATGCGTTGCTCGGTTTCCATGTCCACGAAGTAGTTGTTGACCGTTCTTCCCGGAAGTTGATCCTCAACCTCGTCTTTGCGACGTCGCAACATGACGGGACGAATACGCCGGTGCAGCTCTTCGAGGTTCTTATATCCTGCCGGACGACCCTTTTCATCCAGCTCGTAGAACTCGCGGTTAAACCTGAACAAGGGGCCGAAAATCTGGGGGTCAAGGAACTCGACAATCGAATAGATTTCGTCAATGCGGTTTTCCAGCGGTGTCCCGGTCAATACAAAGGCATACAGACTGGAGAGCTGTTTTACGGCCCTGGCGGTCTTGGTTTGCCAGTTTTTGATACGCTGGGCTTCATCCAGAATGACAACGTCAGGGGCCAGGATCTGGTTGATTTCCTTGATGTCGCTTCGAATCTGTTCGTAATTGCTCAGATAGAAGAAAGAGGGCTCCCTGTACATCTTTAACCGTGCAGCACGCGGTCCCCAGATCGTTTTGGTAGGCAGTTTTGTGAATTTGGAGATCTGTTCCTCCCATTCAGCCTTAAGAGACACAGGACAAACCACAAGCACCCGCTCAACATTTCGGATTTGCCTGAGAAGCTCGCATGCTCCGATAGCCTCAACGGTCTTGCCCAGGCCCATGTCGTCGGCCAGCAGGGAACGTTCACCAAATGCGAGGTGGAGCATACCTTCCTGCTGGTAGGGATAGAGGGGATGGCGGAGAAAGTTCATGGTCCGTTTGCCATCTTTCACATCTTGAAGAAACGTCTCCCTGGCTTGAAGACTCTCTTCACGGCGACAAAGGTCGCCCACCCATTCCTCTACATCCCGTGCGATGCGAATCTCCCGCCGGACCTTCTTCGGTTCGCTGGCAAGTGCGCGTTTTAAGGCTGGCAATGCCTTTGTCGGGTCGGCTAACAGCGTATTGTTACTTGAGAAAAACGGACCCAACACGTCTCTGGTTTTCTTCGATGTCTTGTGGGGCCATGTTATTTTGATCTCTGGTGTTCCGAGACGGGAGAGATAAACTTCAGCTCGCGGGGAAAGTTGCCGGGCAGCTTGTTTGAACAGGCGACTTCTCCCCTTGCGCAGGTGCAAGAGTACAGCCTCTATATGTTTGCAGGTAGCCAGCCCGTTGGTTTGATAGTCGATGCATTGGCATGAGTTTTCCAGGTCCGTGAGCGAGCGAATCTCCACGAGATACGTTTTACCGCCGTCTTTTGAACGGGCAGCGAATGTTCCGTAAAACGATTGGCCAGGCTCAAGAGGCTCGATGCTGATCGGTTCCATGGAGGCACGCAAACGTCGGCGTTCGACCTCTTCCGCGTCCGTTGTTTTCCATCCCCGAAAGATTGGCTTGGCCTTAAGGGCCCTGGTGGCGGCCGGGTGCTTTTTTCTTTTTCTCATCGTTCGCGATCCATTGAGGTTGATGCCTGTTTAACTCGATACATCTTGTTTGTTTTCCCTTGCCTTCAAAATACCCTCTTCTTTTTCGATCCAACGGATAGATGTGGATGGTAGGAATGACGACCTGCCCTTTGGACATAACCCTTGATGGTGCACCTTGCATTTATCTCTCCTCATCGATTATACAATCAAATTTCATCGAGCTGAATCTCATTGCAGGCACATCGGCTAAAAGAGTGGTCAGCCCTGCGTGCGGCTGACCACTGTGCCTGCCTTTTTAAATAAGA
Source organism: Desulfobacterales bacterium (assembly GCA_023129535.1). Classification (GTDB taxonomy): domain Bacteria; phylum Desulfobacterota; class Desulfobacteria; order Desulfobacterales. Next base: position 1,752 of record JAGMBW010000157.1, on the reverse strand, counting down.
CTACGTGGAGAGTAAGGAATTGTCAACGTTCTTCTTCTTACTTTCTCAGGGCATCTTCAATCACGATTCAAGATGTGCGAATCCTTGCAGCAGCTATAGGGTGGAAGAAAGATCTTACCCTTGAAGGAAAGGTGAAGGTTCTCAAAATTCCATGGAAATACTTGAAATGTGTCACCCATCTATATTATCATAGACGAATGCTACAGGTCCGGCTACGGAACATGGGGGGCTGTCCTCCCAGGATGAGCACTTCAAAGATTGCAGGAAGAAGGCCAAAGGCCGCACCCTGAGCGATCAATCATGGATCGTGCCTTTCAAACAGATCGTCGAGCGGAACTATGACCTAACGGCCAAGAATCCAAATCGTAAAGAGGAAAACAAGCTACGTGCACCGGGCAAGATCACTGCCTCCATCCTTGAAAAGGAACGGGAGATTCTTACGATTGTTGAAACATTGCATGCCATGCTTGTAGGAAGGGGCAAAGGACGAAGGCACAGTCATGAAAAGAAACATTAGACTACCCGCACTAGGTAATGCTGTAGAATTGTAGAGAGTATTCATTTTGGGATGGATGTCACCCTCGTTTCACGTAACCCTGTTAATCCTGTCAAAACAAGTTAATGAAAAGGGCTGCGAATCCAAATCTTTATATCATTGCGGGCCCTAACGGCGCTGGCAAGACAACTTTTGCAAGAGAGTTTCTTCCCCATTACGCAGAATGCCTGGAATTTGTGAATGCTGATCTAATTGCGGGCGGTCTTTCACCCTTTTATCCGGAGAGGGCCGCCATTCGTGCCGGGAGGCTCATGCTGGAACAGATCCGTTTATTGGCCAGTCAGGACCGCGATTTTGGCTTTGAAACCACTCTATCCGGAAAATCATGTTTGCGTCTTTTGACTAATCTAAAAGCTCAAGGATACCGAATTCACCTTTATTTTCTATGGATCAAGAATGTTGATGTCGCCATTGAACGTATAGCTGATCGTATACGAAGGGGCGGACACAGTGTCCCGCAAGATGTTGTTTGCCGCCGTTTTCATAGGGGGTTACCCAACCTCTTCAATCTTTATCGACCATTACTTGATTTTTGGGCAATATTTGATAATTCAACCGAAACACCTTCTATAATCGCTTACGAAGAATTGGGGAGACAGGAAATCATTGCCCCTGATTTATTTGCCAAATTGTCTGAAAATATTGGTGAGGCCATGAAAAAAGAAGAAATAAATAAGAATTTGTTTGAGATGTCAATGGCGTCTCGTGCTGAAGAGGCATTGAAAAAGGCTGTAGCCGAGACGATTGCTGATCACAAGCGCACCGGAGATCCAATCGTGGTCTGGCGAGATGGTAGGGTGGTTAAGATCCCTGCCGAGCAGATTGAAATTCGTGAGCCAGGGGCCGAATATAAGGCATTGGATACAAAGGGCAAATAGCTTATGCATAGAGCGTGGCTGAAGAGATGCCCTAAGGGCAGTGCTTTTTTGTCCGATCGTCTCTGTCCTGATCGGGTAAAAGGAAGTCTCACTCTGCGCTCTTTGCGTCTGCGGTGAGCAATGTCTGTGGTTGTCTGCGTGGGTCTTTAGTGTATGAAGATTGATAGTGCTTGCCTTTTCTGTCCTTGACTCTGTAACCAAAAAGGGGTATATTTCGTTACAACTGTTGGGGGCAATTGGTATGCAAGCAATTGAAAATAAAGTGCTTAGCAGGGTATACGGCAAGGGGAGGAGTTGGTGCTTCACTCCAAGAGCCTT